>DASXWB010000361.1:0-3470 GCA_036503915.1 Lacipirellulaceae bacterium
TTTTGGTCGGCTGGAAAAGCGGATGCTCAAGCGGCGCTTTGCACCGGACGACAGGTTACTACAGCTTGTGCACGATGCCTACAACGCAATGCACGCGCTCAACGTCGAAGTTCACCACCTGAGTTGCGAAAGTGACGTGGGACTGCCGAGTCGAATGTGAGTCTGTAAGAAACTCAAATGGCAACTCGACTTAGCCCGGCGGAAGCCGCGAGCCGCCGGGCGCGTGGTGCTAAATTAAGTGTGCAGACGTTTCCTTCGGCCGGCAACGGGACTTACTATCATTGGTGCCAGCAATTGGTTTCCAGCCCTCGCGCACCACGCCCCCCACGGTGCGCGAGGGCCTTTTGTTTGATGGTACGCTCATAAGTGTGCAGGGGGCCGCTAAATCTGGCCCGACCCCTGTCCCGAAGCGTCGGCAAGTGCCGAAGATGAAGGCGATATTTAGTTTTGCCGGCTTCCCATTTTAGGCGGTATTCGCGGCCCTCATGGTGAACGGTCAGGTACTCCGGCGGGTCCGCTTGGCAGACGCCTCGTGGATCGGTAAAATTTGTGTCCATGGGTTGTCCTCTTGTTCTGGCAATCGGTACGCAGGGGCAAGGGCACAACGTGCCGGTGGGATTTTCACGGCACAACGGTGACACCGTTTGTGCCGTTGATCCCACCCGAATTGCGTGGGATCGGGGTAGGACGCGAGTTCGTACGCCATCCCATTGGGAGCCGTTGGAAGTATGCCTTGCAAGTACTGAGAATCAAGGCATTTATTGACACGCGGGTGTAGCTCAGTTGGTAGAGCACAACGTTGCCAACGTTGTTGTCGTCGGTTCGAATCCGATCACCCGCTCTTTGGAGAGCTATTAGCTGTTAGCCTTTAGCTATTAGCCAGAGGAGTGATCTGGCTAATAGCTAACAGCTAATGGCTAACAGCTTCATAAGTGGCCCGCGCTTTTGGGGATCAAAGGGCGCGGGCCGTTTTGCTTTGGATTGCAATTCGGAGGCTTCGGCGTTCTATGGCCAATCGCAGCGACGACGACAAACTTGCCGACGAGGCGGAATCGGCCGGCACCGCCGTTGAGACCAACGGTGACGCCGAAGCAGAGGAGAAGGACGATCAGCCGCTGCAGCTCGAGGTCGAGGTCACGAGTCCCAGCGCCTGCGAGCGGCACGTGACGGTGACGATCTCACGCGATGACATCGATCGCTACCTCGACGATGCGTACGGCGAAATGATGCCGACGGCCAATGTGCCGGGCTTTCGCATCGGCCGCGCGCCGCGCAAGGTGGTCGAAAATCGTTTTCGCGACGAAGTCACCGAGCAGGTGAAGAGCGCGCTCTTGCTGGATAGCCTCGAGCAAATCAGCCAGGAAGAACGCTTTACGGCGATCAGCGAGCCGGACTTCGACCTGGAAGCCGTCGAAGTGCCCAAAGACGGGCCGATGACCTTCGAATTCACGATCGAGGTGCGGCCGGAGTTCGAGCTGCCTAAGTGGCGCGGGCTGACGCTGAAGCGGCCGGTGCGCGAGTTCACCGACGCCGACGTCGACGAGCAGCTGGAGCAGATGCTATCTCGATATGGCCAGCTGGTGCCGCACGAGGGGCCGGCGGACGAGGGCGATTACTTATCGGTAAGCATCACGACGACGGCCGACGGCCGGCAAGTTGCCCGCGAGGAAGAGGAAGTCATTCGCATCCGGCCGACGCTCAGCTTCCGCGACGCCCGCTTGGAGGGATTTGCAAAATTGATGGCAGGCGCCACGGCCGGCGACCGTCGCACGGCGGAAGTGACTCTCAGCAAGGACGCACCGAACGCCGAGCTGCGCGGCAAGAAGGTGTCGCTCGAATTCGAAGTGCTCGACGTCAAGAAGTTGAAGCTGCCCGAGCTGACGCCGGAATTCCTGCAGGAGATCGGCAACTTTGAAAGCGAAGAGCAGCTGCGCGACGCGATCGGCATGAATCTCAAGCGGCAGCTGGAATACCAGCAGCAGCGGAACGCGCGGGCGCAAATTTCGGCGCTCCTCACCAAGAGCGCCGACTGGGAGCTGCCGAAGGGCCTGCTGGAGCGGCAGAGTGCACGCGAGCTGGAGCGGGCTATGATGGAGCTGCGGCGCAGTGGCTTCAGCGAGGCGGAAATCCGCGCCCGCGAGAACCTATTGCGGCAGAATAGCGCGGCCTCCACGGCCACGGCATTGAAAGAGCACTTCATCCTGGAGCGGATCGCCGAGGAAGAAAAGATCGACGTCGACGAAGGCGATTACGACAAGGAGATCTTCTTGATCGCCGCCCAGAGCGGCGAATCGCCGCGCCGCGTGCGGGCTCAACTCGAAAAGCGCGGCCTCATGGACGTGTTGCGAAACCAGATCATCGAGCGCAAGGTGCTCGAGCTCGTGCAGTCGGAAGCGAAGTTCAAGGATGAGCCGTACGAGCCGCAAAAAACCGATACCGAAGCTGTGTCCATCGCCGCGGGCGGCGGCACCGGCGGTGCCATCCCGGTGATTACCGAAAAGGCCGAAGAGGAAGCGGAAGAAAAAGCGCAAAAGAAGTGACATGGCATGGTGGGACGGACAATCCTGTCCGTCTTCCCTGCGTCGTTTGATCGATAGGTCGAATTGTCCTGGCTGACCTGCATCAACTAAATGACGGACAGGGTTGTCCGTCCCACGCTGTCTCTTGACGTTCGACAGGTTTCCTAAAGGATTCTCCCATGAGTACTTTTTCTCAGGATTCGATTGGTCCATTGTCGAACGAACTGGCGATCCAGGCGATGCGCGATTACCAGCGCCAGCGGCAGATGACGCTGGGCGATTTGCTCTTGGAAAATCGCGTGATTTTCCTGCAGGGCGAGATCTACGACGGCAACGCCAACGAGCTGGTCATGAAGCTGCTCTACTTGCAGAGCGAAAACCGCCGCAAGGAGATTCACTTTTACATCAACTCGCCGGGCGGCAGCGTGACAGCAACGCTCGCCATCTACGACACGATGCAGATGATTTCCTGTCCGGTGGCCACGTACTGCGTGGGCCTGGCGGCCAGCGGGGGGGCCGTGCTCCTGGCCGGGGGCGAGAAGGGCAAACGTTTCGCCCTGCAGCACGCCAAGATCATGATCCATCAGCCGCACGGCGGCGTGGGCGGCCAGGTTTCCGACATCGAAATTCAGGCCAATGAAATCCTGCGCACGCGCGGGGCGCTTAACGAAATCCTCGCCAAACACTCCGGCAAAACAATTGAAGAGATCGCCAAGGCCACTGACCGAGACTATTACATGACGCCCGAGGAGGCCAAAGGCTTCGGCATCGTCGACGACATCCTGCTCAAGCAGCCGGTGCCGGAGGATGAGGAATAGGGGGATGTTTGATGTGAGATGTAAGATAGAAGATGTAATCCACTTCTGACATCTTCGATCTTAGATCGCACATCTTACATTGAACTGCGATTCCATTTGCTAATCCATTAACCGAAAACTGCCATCTACCCAT
>DASXWB010000362.1:0-4455 GCA_036503915.1 Lacipirellulaceae bacterium
ATGTCGTCGGGCAAGAGCTTGTCGCCCAACTCCTCCCAATGGACGAGGTCTTTGCTCACCCCATGGCCCCAATGCATATTGCCCCACGCCCAGCCGTATGGATTGTGCTGGAAAAAGAGGTGATACTCGCCGCCGTAAAACACGAGTCCGTTCGGATCGTTATTCCATCCGCGACGGGGCGAAAAATGAAACTGCCCGCGCAGCGGCTCGCGGTAGAGATTTTCGGCGTCCTTCAACGTGTCGCTTTCTTCGATTGCGACAAGCACCTTTGAGTCCGCGGGCAATTTGTCCACACGCAGCACGAGCTGTTTTCCGCGCCACGCGCTCACGTCCATGGGGGCCCACCAGTCGGGTTTGTCATCCGCGAGTTCGATGTCGTTGCGCACGGCCGGCTTGCCGTCCACGAATAATGTCACGACGCGCTTCGGCGCGCCGTTTTTGATGGGAATGTGCAAATAGCGCGTCGACGCCGTCAACGCGCGCTGGGCGTCTTTCACGAACCCCTTCGGCTTTGTGTCGGTCTGCACAATGTGGTCCACATTGATGTGACCCCAGCCGCCCGTCGCGTTGTCCACAATGCGCAGCGTGGCCGCCTTGCCCGCGAAATCTGAGACGTCCCAGAACTCGAGCGCCAGCATCTCGCTGCCGCCGGGTTTTTCGTTTGGCCCGGTCGCGCTTCGAACTACATTTCCATTCACAATCAATTGCAGCACAAGCTTCTCGTGATTCTTTCCGCCACCGATTAGGAACGTGATATAATTCCGCTCAATTTGAAACTCCGGCGACATGAGGATGCCCGTTGTGTCGTCGCCGTTGTGGAACGAATTCGCCAGCCCCTTTCCGCGGAAGCCATCGACATGCATCTGCCCTGGCAGCGTCCCGCGCGCCGGCCCGGTGCCAAACGCCTCGTCGTCGACCGTCCACGGCGCGTAGGAATCCTTTTCAAAGTCGGCGATCAGGATGTCCTCAGCGGCGACCGCGAGGCTGGTCAGGGAAGCGAACATCGCGATGGTTTTCAGCAGTGCGTTCATGTCTTTCCAGAACGTTGGTTTTTATCGGTGTCGCAGCTTCGCCGGCTGACACACCGCACCCGAAACAAGGACAAGCGAGATCCGACCGGAGGCCGTGATGCAATAAACGAGCTATCGCCGAAAATTTCTCGTGTCCTCCGGTTTCGTCGGATCATGATTTGGATTCGGCGCCGGCATCTGGGCATCGACGGCGTTCCGCCACGCGTGTAGCTCCTCGCGCAGTGATTTCACCCGCTCAGGCTCTGAGTCAGCCAGATTCTTTTGCTCGCCGATGTCGTGGTGCACGTTATACAGCTCAGCCCGGAAATCGTCGTAAAACTCAATGAGCTTGTACTCGCCGCGACGGATCGCGCCGTACGGAGTTGTGCCCTCCATTTGGTAGTGCTGATAGTGAGGATAGTGCCAGAACAGCGCTCGCTCGGCGAGAGTGCCTGTTTGCCGCAACAACGGCACCAGGCTCACGCCATCGCAGATTGCATCCGCATCGAGTGTCCGGCCGAGCATTTCCAAAATGGTAGGAAACAAATCCATCGTAATGACCGGCGTGTCGCACGTGCTGCCAGGCGACGTGGCGCCTGGCCAAAATACAATAAGTGGCACTCGTACTCCGCCCTCATAACACGACCCTTTGCCAGCTCGGAGCGGAACGTTCGACGTGGTCGGGATTCTACCTCCGTTGTCGGAAGTAAAAATAATGATCGTGCGATCGGCAATGCCCAGTTCCGCGAGCGTTTCGCGGATGCGGCCGACTGTCTGGTCCATGCTGTCGATCATGCCGGCATACGCTGCGTTGGTGTGGCGCATGCCCGGTTTACGCCGCGACCGGTGGCGGTCAATCAGCTCCTTTTTGGCTTGAATTGGCGTGTGAACGGCAAAGTGCGGCAGATACAGGAAGAACGGCCGGTCGCCGTGCGCGCGAATGAATTTTACGGCTTCCTCGCCGAGCCGGTCGGTGATGTACTCGCCTTCCGGTCCTTGCTCGATCGTTTCGATGGCGTAGGGGGCGAAGTACGAGGGCCTCGGCTGCGGCTGGTCGGTCCCGGCAATGTTTACGTCAAACCCGTGATGCTGCGGGTAAAACTCCGGGCCGCCAAGGTGCCACTTGCCGATCGAAGCCGTCGCGTATCCCGCATTGTGCAAATGCTCGGCCAGCGTGATTTCTTCGTGCGGCAGATGTTTGGTGAAATTGGGTACGATCAATTTCGGATTCGCCGGCGGCTGTCCAGGGATCCAATCGGTAATATGCAATCGGGCCGGATACTTGCCGGTGAGGAGTGCTGCCCGCGTTGGCGAGCAAACCGTGCAGGCCGAATAATTGGCCGTGAATCGCATTCCGTCGCGCGCGAGCGCGTCGATTTGGGGTGACTCGTAAAAGTCGCTGCCGTAACAGCCCAGGTCGGTCCAGCCCAAGTCGTCGGCCACGACGAGGACCACGTTTGCCGGTTTGGAATCGGCAGCGACGGCCTCGGCGCCGCGAATCACCGCGACTGCTGCGATTATTAAGCTAACAAGGAGTCGCATCATTTTTGTCGGTGAGTTGCTATTGTCGAAACGTCGCAGCCGCCTTGGCCTGGCGCGCCGGCATCGTGGGCCGGCCAGTGAGGTTGGATGTGCATCAAAGTCCAAAGTTGACAACCTCGTCGCCGTTTCGCGAGCCCATGGCGCGCCACACGAGGTGGTCGATGTCGTCGGCAATGAATTGGGTGCTGGAATCGGCGAAGACGACATTCACCCCGCCGTTATGTTTGCTGGATGCCGTGGTCGCGCCGCCATCCTCGTTGACGGGGATTGCGTTAATTGATCCGCCACTCGCCTGGCTGCAGCCTTGAGTATTAGGAGGCATCACGTGGTTGTAACGCGTCGTCGTGTAGTCTCCGTGCACCCAGTTGCGACCGCGGCAAGAAAACTGGTTGCTGGCAGTGTACGCGGCGAAATTGGTGATCGACGAACATTCTTGGTAAACCTTGTCAACTTTCTGGTTTTGACCAGGAATACGGAACCAATCACCTGGAACCTCCACGCGACTATTGTCTGCGTCTCCGCGAATTGCTTCGCTGTATAATGCCGTGTGTGACGTACCGTCGGTAATATGCTTCATCTTGACGGCCAGATTGGTAACGAAGATTCCGTTGTTTTGCTCAACCGCGAGGTCGCCGACCAATTTCGATTGCCCCGTGTCGCCGCCGCCGTTGCCGTGATAGTTTGTGCGCGCAGCATCCTTCCACTCGATGCCGCTCCAACATGCAGAGACGTTGAGCCGATCTTCTGAGGTATCCGACGGGCACAGAAAGAAGGCAATCTGAATCAATCGAGCTGGGCTTGTTGCAGAACTCTCTTTGAAGTCGACGATGTCGTGAACGGAAGTTTCCTCGGCGTAGGGCAAAATATGCGCAAGATGGCCCCATTGTTTGATCGTGACCTTGTTGCCATTTTTGTCGAGTTCGAAGCCCGCCCGGCGTCCGTGTGGAAAGGATTTTCGCGAAGACTCGTAATTGTGGGCAGCGATGGCCAACTGCCGCAGATTATTGATGCACTGTGACCTCCGTGCCGCCTCACGCGCGGCCTGGATGGCTGGCAGCAATAGCGCCACAAGAATGCCGATGATCGCAATCACAACCAACAGCTCGACCAATGTAAACCCTGGACGCTCGACGGTGCGAGTCGGCGACACGCGCCTCATTTGGCTGCCTCCTTGAAAAACTCCCGGGACATACGGTAGGTATACTGGTCCCTCGTTTACACTCGAGGTCTACGGCTGGCGCGGATTCTCAACATCCAGCACAGAGCAAGTGACGCCAGGACTGCTCCACTCGGCTCCGGAATGGTTGCGCTCGACGCGCCAATACCAGCGCCGTTCGCCGATGAATCGCCAAAACGAGCTCTCCAAACATCGTAGTCCACCTCGCCAACATCCCCGCTGATACCTTCGCCCCGGTTGGGCAGAGTTGGTGCGCCGACATTTTTGCGCCATACGACGAAGTCGGCAGCGTCGACGACGCCGTCCTGGTTGTAGTCGCCAGCCAAACCGGCTGGCAATGTGCTCACTGTCAACATGCCACTGCCAGTGATCAAGAGGCCACCAAGATCGGCGGCGCCATAGGTGCCGGGCGCCTGCGACACACCATCGACGAATAACGAACGGATGGTGTCGCTGCCGGAGAAGTTCAAGTTGAAAACACCCCCCGTTGTCAGGTGCACGTCGGCGGCGTCGGAGAGGAACGGGCTGGTGATGCTCAACGGGCCGCCTTCCAAAATAGTTGTGTCGCCCGAATAAGAATTACTCGCACTGCCGAGGATTAGGGTGCCGTCGCCGTGCTTTGCAAGGCCGCCGGGTCCGGAAACGGATTCGGCCAGCGTCGCCGTCAGGGCGGCGACCGGAACGCTGATCACACTGTCGGACTGCAACATGACCGGATTGTTGAAT
>DASXWB010000363.1:0-4194 GCA_036503915.1 Lacipirellulaceae bacterium
GCGAAGTGGTGTCGAGCGCCGACGCACTTGTCGATTTCGGCCCTGGCGCCGGTCGGCTTGGTGGGCAAATCGTTGCGTCGGGCACGCCCCAGCAAGTTGCGAAGCAGCGCGCGAGCGTCACTGGGCCGTATCTAAGCGGAAAGAAATCGATTCCGGTTCCGAAAAACCGACGATTATGGCACCCAGAGGGTACCCGGGATTGTGGAGTGCGGATTGCGGAAAATGGCAAGACAAAAAAATCCGAAATCCGAAATCCGAAATCCGAAATCGCATGCCTCGAGATCGTCGGCGCCCGCCACAACAACCTCAAAAACATCGACGTCGCGATCCCGTTGGGCACGCTCACTGCGGTGACCGGCGTGAGCGGCAGCGGCAAGAGCTCGCTCGTCGAGGACATTCTCTACAACCAGTTGGCCAAGACGCTTCACCGCGCGAGCACGACGCCCGGCGCGCATGATTCCATCCGCGGCATCGAGCACATCAATAAGGTGATCCGCGTTGACCAGCAGCCGCTGGGCAACACGCCCACATCGAACCCGGCCACGTACACCGGCGTGTTCGAGCTGATCCGCAATTTGTTTGCCCAGCTGCCCGAGTCGAAGCTGCGCGGCTATTCGGCGCGGCGGTTCAGCTTCAACGTGCCGGGCGGCCGCTGCGAGGCGTGCGAAGGCAATGGCCAGATATGCATTCAGATGCACTTCCTGCCCGATGTTTGGGTGGAATGCGAAACGTGCCGCGGCCAACGATACAATCCGGACGTGCTCGATGTGCGGTTCCACGGAAAGAATATCGCTGATGTGCTGGAGATGTCGTGTGGCGAGGCGTCGAAGCTGTTCGCGAACATCCCGAAAATTCGCCGCATCCTCGAAACACTGTGCCACGTCGGCCTGGATTACCTCACACTCGGCCAGAGCGCGCCGACGCTCTCTGGCGGCGAGGCTCAGCGCGTGAAATTAGCGGCCGAGCTTGCTCGGCCAGATACCGGGCAAACTCTGTACTTGCTCGACGAGCCGACGACTGGCCTGCACTTCGACGACCTGGCGAAACTGCTCGACGTGCTTAACCGTCTGGTCGACCAAGGCAACACGGTGGTGGTGATCGAGCACAATCTCGATGTGATCAAGACGGCGGACTGGATCATTGACCTGGGTCCGGAAGCGGGAGCGGACGGCGGGTATGTTGTGGCGTGCGGCACGCCGGAGGGCATCGTCGATCGATTGTGGATTTCGGCGACCCGGCACCCGGCTAAACCGGCTGCCGGGTGCCCGGGATTGCGGATTAGGAAAGGCAACAAACAAAAACAATCCGAAATCCGAAATCCGAAATCCGAAATTGTTTCTCACACGTCTGTGGCGCTTGCACCGGTGCTCGCCGCCGGGCCGTTTGTCGAGCGGAAGCCCTACGACCCGGCCGCCCCGCTCGCGGCGCGGACCGAGGACGTCGACATCGAGGAGGTCGGCCGGGACACGCGGATGCCATGGGAAACGGATGGCCGTCGCTGGCACACAAACGACCGCGTCGCAAGGGACGGACGTGCCTGCTGCTGGGATGGTCGCATTCTGGATGTCATCGAGCGGCGGATTCACGAGCTTGGGGTTGGGGAGTTCAGTGCTACGAATTGGAACAATCGGTCGGTCGTCGAGATCAGCGCCGCGAAAAAATCCGACGGCTGGTTCTTTCACGCGATCACGGGCGAACGTTGGCTGGTGAAATTGAAGTTTCGCACGTCAAAGAAAACCTTTGAGCGCGACAAGCTGGTGGCCGACTTGGGCCTTAAGCCGCTCAACGACATTGACGAGATTGAAGCGTACGGCAACGGCCCACGGGTAAAGTGCAAGAACCTGCGCGGGCCCTGGCAGGAAGTGCAAGTCGACGCCCATTCGTGGCAGGAAATCGACACGGCGGCGTTCTGGGCATTTTTGGAGCGAGCAGTCGCCGGCTTCCAGAAGTTCACGGAGCGCGTCAGCATTAAGCCCGAAGACGTGATGCCCTGGAAGGTCTTAGGCCAGAGGTGGCACCTTTCACGAAAGGGTTTTCCGCCCGGAAAGAAAACCGATTGGAAGCCCGAAGTGCTCGAGGAGCTGCTGGAAATGCTCGCCGACGCCGCGCCGGGCGGGCAATTCTTGTGGAACAATCAGAATGTGGTTTACCTGATGGTGCCGGGTGTGCACAAACCGTGGGCCACGGTGTTCACGAAGCGCCTGGCTGGCGTGGACCTCATTCTCAACGGGCCCAAGGGTGCGTTCCAGCTGGGCAGCGTCGCGGAGCTCGGGGCCGCGCGCGAGCTTTCAACCGATGGCGAAGACCGAGATCAGGTCAAGCTGCGGTTCGTCACGACCGACGAATTGCACGGCGGCAACGTCGCCGCGTTCTTGAAGATGCACTTGGAGTCGCTGCGCGTAGCGGCGGTGGGCTGAGATGTCGTCGATTGAAGCCAATTCGCTGCTTGCGCCTAGATTCCTGTTTCGGTTCGCTGTGCCGCTCGTGCGCTGCGACCCGATTTGGAAGCCGGGTGGCATCGAGCTGGACGAATCGTATCGGCTCGTGCATCTGGCGGAGCTGGACACCGGCACCGACAATCGCGAACGGGAGTTCGCCGACGTGCGCATGGCATGGAGCACGGAGGGCCTCGCTTTGAACGTTCGTGTTGAGGGAAAGAAGCAGCCGCCGTGGTGCCGCGAGGGGCGCCTCGAAGACAGCGACGGGCTGCAAGTGTGGATCGATACGCGGGCGACGCTGAACATTCATCGCGCTAGCCGTTATTGCCATCGCTACGCATTTCTGCCGGCCGGCGGCGGGCGCGGGCAGGCCGAGCCGGTCGCCGATCAACTTCTCATCAACCGTGCGCGCGAAAACGCCAGGCCGATTCGGCCGCGCGAGCTGCAGGTGGCCAGCCGCGTGACGAAATCCGGATACTCTCTGGCGGCATTTATGCCCGCCGTGGCGCTAGGCGGTTACGACCCGCACCAGTACCGGCAGCTGGGATTTACGTACTCCGTGTACGACCGCGAGCTAGGATTGCAGACATTTGCAACGGGCGCTGGGTTCCCATTTGATGAGGATCCAACATGCTGGGCGGCGCTGGATTTGGTTGAGGCGCAAAGCTAAACCGCAAGCGGATAGAAACGCTTGTAGTTCACTTCGCAATGCGTCCGTGCACGTACACATCGCCATCGAGTTCTTCGATCGTAATGTCGGCAAGTTGACGAGCATCGGCCATTCGCGCCATTCCAGCGCCGGCGATCGGGCTTGGCGCCTCGGCGCCGCCGGCCAGTTTGGGCGCGATGAAGACATGCACTTCGTCGACGGCGCCGGCGTCAAAGAAGGCGCCGAGCAGTTTGCTGCCGCCTTCAACGAGCACGTTCGTCATGCGGTGGCGGCCAAGCTCGTCTAGCAAAGCGTTTAGTCGTTCGGCATGGGTTATGCCGGCGCAGCGATAGACTTCGATGCCGGCGGCCACCAGGCGCTGGCACGACTTCTCGTCGGCATCCGCGGAAGCGGCGACAAGGACGGGTACGTCAGCCGCGGTCTCGGCAAGGCGGCTGCTGATGAGCAAGGCGGCGGCCGAATCGATCACGACTCGTGTCGCGACGCGCTTCAGATCCGCGCGGTTGGCGGGACGGGCGGTCAGCAATGGATTGTCAATGCGCGCCGTGCCGCTGCCAACGAGAATTGCATCTACGCGCCCGCGGAGTTGATGCACGACGGCGCGCGACGCTTCGCTGGAGATCCATTGGCTGTCGCCGGCGCGCGTGGCCAGCTTGCCGTCGAGCGTCATGGCCCACTTGGTGATGATCCACGGTCGGCCAGTCGCAATCAGCTTGCGATACGGCGCAAGCAGCCAGTTTGCTTCCGCAGTGCCAACTCCAATGTCACATTCAATTCCCGCGGCACGCAGCTCGGCAATACCGCGCCCGGCAACTTGCGGAAATGGATCCTCGACGGCAACGACGACGCGCTTTATGCCCGCCTGCGATAGAGCTTGCGTGCAGGGCGGTGTTTTACCGTGATGACAGCACGGCTCCAGAGTAATGAATGCCGTGGCCCCCTTCGCCCTGTCACCAGCCGCAGCAAGTGCATTCACTTCGGCGTGCGGGCCGCCGAAAAACTCGTGAAATCCCTCGCCGACGATGTCCGCGCCGCGCGCGATGACGCAGCCCACCATGGGATTGGGCTCGACGCGGCCGATCCCTT
>DASXWB010000364.1:0-1765 GCA_036503915.1 Lacipirellulaceae bacterium
ACCGTGCTCATCGCCCGCGATGGCAACCAGGGCCTGGCACTTTCGGAGCGCGAGAACCCCGACCTGGTGATCCTCGACATGATGATGCCCAAGCGGAGCGGCTTCTTGGTGCTGGAAAAGATGCGCCGCACGCGCGAGACGCCGCTTCGCGTGATTATGATCACAGCGAATGAAGGCAGCCGGCACAAGGCCTACGCCGAAATGCTCGGCGTCGACGATTACATTCGCAAGCCGTTCCCGATGGATCGGCTGATTGACAGCGTTCAGCGACTGATCGGCTAAAACCAGGTGTCAGGTGTCAGGTGTCAGGGAACGTGCACGGCAGATCGCATTAGTTCTGACACCTGACACCCGACAGCTGACACCAAAACTAAAGGAAACTTTGCCATGCGAAAAATCGCCTGTGTGACGTTGATCGCATTTATAACCTGCGCATGGCTAATTGCGCCAAGCCGCATTCCGGCGGCGGAAGCAGCGGCGCCCAAGCCTGAGGACTTGCTGCGCAAGGTTGCCGAATACCTTGCCGGCTTGCAGGCTTTTTCCTGCCGCATCGATTCGTCGATCCGCATTCAGGCCCAAGGCATCGACAACCGCATGGATAGCAAGATGACGTTGCGGCTCGAGCGGCCGAACCGGATTGCGATTGTGCTCGACGAGGGACTCATGGGAATGACCGTCATCAGCGACGGCAAGCAGCTGACCCAGTATCTTCCCACGATGAACCGCTACACGGTGAAAGATGCGCCGGCCGATCTCAAGGATTGGAGCGCCGCGGAGGCGGGCATGATGGGTGTCTCGGGCGATTATCTTTCGACCGATGCGGAACAGTTTTACAAGTCGCTCATGGAAGGCGTCACGAAGTCGGAATACGTCGGCATCGAAGAGGTCGACTCGGTGCGCTGCCATCACTGCCGTTTCGAGCAGGAAGAGTTCAACTGGGAGATTTGGATTGATGCGGGCGAAAAACCGCTCGTGCGCAAAATCGTGCCGGATTTAACGAAGCAGTTCGCCAAGGCCGAGGGCGTCATGCAGGGCGCCAAGATGGAGTACGTGGTGACTTTCAAGGACTGGAACGTCGAGCCGAGATTTACGGAGGCCGACTTCGCGTTCACTCCGCCGGAAGGCGCCACCAAAGTCGATTCCCTGTTTGAAGGTCTGGCCGATGCGGCCGCGGAAGAAGAGGGCCCGCACCCGCTGCTAGGCCAGCCCGCGCCGGCCTTCAAGACGGTCGGCTTGGATGACAAGCAGATCGACCTTGCGTCGCACGTCGGCAAGGACATCGTGATGCTCGACTTCTGGGCGACCTGGTGTGGTCCCTGCGTCGAGGCGATGCCGCAGGTCGATGGCGTCGCGGAAAAATTCGCTGACCGCGGACTGGTGTTCTACGCTGTCAACGTTCAAGAGGACGCCGAGACGATCAAGGAATTCCTCAAAACAAGCGAGCTGGAAGTGCCGGTGGCCATGGACGCCGATGGAAAAATCACCGAGTCCTACGGCGTCTCGGGCATTCCGCAAACGGTGCTTATCGGCAAGGACGGCAAAGTGCAGGTCGTGCACGTCGGCTATAGCGACAGCCTTGGCGATCAGCTGAGCCAACAAGTCGAAGACTTGCTCGCCGGCAAAAACCTCGCCGCAGAAGCGCTTAAAGAAGCCGAAGAGGCAAAGAAGAAGCGCGGCGCTTCAAAATCAAAGAAGCAAGTAGAAACGATTGGCGCCACGCCGGCGTGGAACGTGCCGGGGAGCTGGACGGGAGTTGCCTCATTGC
>DASXWB010000365.1:0-2300 GCA_036503915.1 Lacipirellulaceae bacterium
GGGCGTTCCATAAGCCGGTCATCCTGAAAGGTAGACGACCGTTCCCATCCCCGCCGCAACCAGCGCCGTGTCGATTAGCAGCGTGCGGAGGCTGAAATTGTAGGGCCGGCGTATTCCAAGACCGGCTGCCAGAATGCCGGTGATGAGTACCATAACCCAATAGCTCGCAAAAGCGTACGTGCGATTATCTTTGATATGCCGGAAGTAGATCGGCATCCGCCAAGACGCGGCTGCCCTACCGCCGAAGGCTAGACGCGCAAAACTAACTCTCTCTTGCCAATCCGATGGCGACTCAGTTCTCCGTTGCCAAGCTACATGGTCAGGCCACTTCCACGCGGCCTGCGGATCGTAGTTCCAACTCACAGAGAGCCTTCCAGATGCGGAACCAATCGATAGTGCTTGGTTTTTCGACAGCACTTTGGTCCAAATATTAATCGTCTGGTAACTCCGCACCCACAGCGAAACAAGCAGCACACATGCCGTAAGGCTCAACGCGGTCACAGCAATTCGCAGATACTTGAGCATGGCGGCATTCTACCGCGCCGCGCACGAAACAAGCCGCGCTGCGAGGCGCTTACCAGTGCCCGATGCGCCTCGCCGCCCAGAATGCCCGGCATCCGAGAATGCGCAAACGGGCAAGCGAAAACGCACAAGACAGAACTTCCTCGGCGCAGCACGCCCCGCGTCGACCTTACCACATTCCGTGGCCGATTCCAAACTTTTTTCCGCGCGAGCGCGCATGCGCTTTTTCTTCGCGTTTGCTTGAAAAACAACTTGCTACTTGAACTAGGTTCTTGTTTTCGGCCACTATGTGTGCTAATGTACACTTACCCAAAATCGCATCTTGAGCGCGGGCGTGAATCCACCCGGGCGTGGAAGCGCTCCAAGTGCGCGCTCGTTCTTTGACATCCAGACGATGGTCGTTCATTCCGAATGGTGAGTCGGCCTCTGGCCGATAGCTGAGAGCCGAGAGCTGACAGCGGACAACTAAATTGAATTTCGCCTCACCTGGAGGGGTTTTTGTCACCCCCCCGAGGCGAAATTCAGTCAGTTTCGCCTCACTGCCACGCACCAACCAGCAGCCAGCAAACGACTTGCGCGGGCGCGCTGAGGCGAAATTCGCCGAATTTCGCCTCACGTAAAAAAAGAAAAAAATCCGAGTGAGGCGAAATTCAAAAGCTTAACCCGAAACCGCTCGAGCGCAGTCTGCCCACACCTCGGCCACGCCGGCTGGCTGCTCGGCCTATCGCGCGGCTGCCGGTTCTGCTGCGTTGGCGTCGTCGCTATCCACGCTGGCCGCCAGGTATTTGTCGAACCACTCGACCAGCGCCTTCGAGGCGCGCTGGCCATCGGCGGCCGCGAACCCGTGCCCGGCGCCTTGGATCACGATCAGCTCGCAGGTTACGCCCGCTTTCTGAAACGCGGCCAGGATTCGCTCGCTGTTGTCGAACTTCACCAAATCGTCTTTGTCGCCGTGCACGAGAAGCGTGGGTGGGTCGTCGGAGCTTACATGCAACAGCGGCGAAACCGATTCGGCCAACTTCGGATCGAACTCCAAAGCCGGGAAGCTATCGTTCGGCCCGACCCACTCGCGCAGGTCCACCGGTGGAAAATAGGCAACGACCGCGGCGATACGATTCGATGTCTGCTCCACAGGGTCCTTGGCGTTCTTGGCGCCCTCATCGGAGGCGGTGCCAAGCATCAGCGACAGGTGCCCGCCGGCGCTGCCGCCGCAGACGCCGATTCGATCGGGGTCGATGCCGAACGTGTCGGCATTGAGGCGGACGAATCGCACGGCACGGCGCACGTCGGCGACGGCCTCCGGGACTTTGAACTGCGGCGCGCTGCCATGCCGAATGATAAACAACGTGTAACCTTCCTCCACCAGCTCGCGGAAGTGCTTGAAGCCAAAGGGAGTCTCGGGGCTCATAAAGCCTTCGGGCGGCACCCAGACGGAAAACCAGCCGCTGCTCATCATGAACAGCACAGCCGCCTCGTTCTGCTCCTTAGGACGGATCACGTCGAACGTCATCGCCAGGCCGGCCTTGTGGCCGTAAACGACGTCGGGCGTGATTTCGAACGCATCGTCGGCCGAGGTTTTATCGGATAGACAGGCGACAGCGATTGATAACGAAAGCAGGGAAATAATGGTTCGCATGAAATTGTCAGCTCTAATGGAAATCATTAATCGAATGGATTTCAGCCGCGCAGCGGCGGCATCACTTAGCCGTGGGCGTCAGCCCACGGATGGGGATTCGACGCCTATTCTAGCTGCGCAGCGGCGACACTCCATTGGTGTC
>DASXWB010000366.1:0-3047 GCA_036503915.1 Lacipirellulaceae bacterium
GACGTAAATAGTATTTGATACGGTTTCGCAATATTGTCAGGCTGGAAAGCCTGACTTACGCCGACGACAACTGATGGAAACGCTCATCCAGGTTCCGCTCCTCCGCGGCCAGCTCCGCCGGCGTGCCGTCGAACGCGAGCCGGCCCTCGTTGATGAAGATCACCCGGTTGCACATCGCTTCGACTTCCTGCAGGATGTGCGTTGAAAGCAAAATCGTTTTCGTCTCGCCGATGCGGCGGATCGTGTCGCGCACCTCCCGAATCTGATTCGGATCGAGTCCGGCAGTCGGCTCGTCGAGAATCAATACATCCGGCTCGTGCAGCAGCACTTGGGCCATGCCCACGCGCTGCCGAAAACCTTTCGACAACTTGCCGATCGGCTTGCCGATGACGCTGCTGAGCTTGCATAGGTCGACCACCGTCGCCAGGCGCTGGTCGATCTGATCGCGCGTCATACCGCGAGCCTTGCCGAAGAAAGTGAGCAAGCTGCGGGGCGTCATGTCGGGATAGAGCGGCCCGTTTTCCGGCAGATAGCCGAGGTGCTTGGCACCTTCGAGGCGTTGCGTGGCCATGTTGAAGCCGGCAATGCGTGCCGTGCCGGCCGAAGGGGCGATGTAGCCCGTGAGCAGCTTCATCGTCGTGCTCTTGCCGGCGCCATTGGGGCCCAAGAAGGCGGCCACTTCGCCACGCTTCACGGTGAATGTGACATCGCGGCAGGCGGCAAAATCGCCGTAGAACTTCGACAAATTGTCGGCCTCGATCATCGCGCTGCGCTCGGGGGTGCCGCGCTCTGCGCCCGTCGTTCTCGGCCCGACTTTTGGGTTTTTCGCTGCCGTGGTACTCATGGCTGAGTTTGCTCCGCGTTTTGGATACCGAGATTCGTGGAATTCCGATTTAGCGTAAGTCGGCTGAAGTCTTGCGATTTCAGCGACGCGTTAGAGTTTTCGGGCCGGGATGGGGCGGGGCCGGCGCGACCGGCCGGCCGCCGGCGCGGGGCAGAAAGCCCGAAATCGCAAGCCGGCGACACCGCCTAAGCGCCGCTGGCCTGCTCGTAGAAGGGTAACCGCTCGGCCCAGCGGGTGTCTATACCCGCTTACGCCAATCGGCCCTTGCCGGTTCGGTGTAAAACAAGCAGTCTTTGCGGAAAAGCCGTTTCCCAATCTGCCGGAGTCACCCATCACCGGGTAACGATTCGCGAATCTCGGGAGTGAGTCCGCGGGAGGCCGCTTCCTCGCCCATTTTGTCCATCACATCGGACAATCGCCGCGCGGCAGGCGCATTGGTCTCGCGCACCATCGTCAAGTGCCGCCTCCAGCGGGCGTCATCCGTCTGGGGAAAGTCGGTACGCAAGTGCACGCCGCGCGATTCCTCGCGCGCTAGCGCTGCCTCCGCCATCAGGCTGGAAATTGTAAGCATGTTTTGCAGCTCCCATCCGTCGTGGTCCGTGAACTGCCTCGACAGAGCATACCCACACCAGCGGCGAATCGTTTGCCCGGCCTCGGCCAGCTGCGGGCCGTTGCGTCGCACTCCGGCGGCGCGCCACATCAGGCTTTTGAGCGAATTGCGGATGTCCACCAGGTCGAGCGGCTCTGCGTGCGGCTCGGCCGCTGGGTTTTCGAGGGGGATCGCGCGGAAGGAATCCGTTTCCTCGAGAGCCGCAGCGGAAGCGCCCTCGCCGGCGTGCGCGCCGTACACCAACCCTTCAAGCAAGCTGTTCGATGCCAGCCGGTTTGCGCCATGCAGGCCGCTGGCAGTAACTTCGCCGGCGGCCCACAGGCCAGGCACCGTCGTGCGCCCGTCGTGGTCGACTGTCACCCCGCCGATCATGTAGTGCGCGCCCGGTCGCACGGGAATCGGATCGGTGGCGATGTCGATGCCAAATTCGGCGCAGGTGCGCGCAATTCCGGGGAAGCGCTTGCGGACTTTTTCCGCCGGCAGGTGGCTCAAATCCAAAAACACGCTCGGCTGCCGCGTCTTTTCCATCTGGGCAACGATGGCTTGGCTGACCACATCGCGCGGGGCCAACTCGCCCCGCTCATCGTAGTCGGGCATGAAGCGCCGGCCGGTCGAATCAATGAGCCGAGCGCCTTCGCCGCGCATGGCCTCGGTAATGAGACTGCGACTGCCGCCGGCGATATACAAGACGGTGGGATGGAACTGCATGAACTCCATGTCGCGCAGCTCCGCCCCCGCGCGGTAGGCCAGCGCATGGCCGTCGCCGGTGGCCACCTCGGGGTTGGTGGTTTCGCGATAGACCTGGCCGGCGCCGCCGGTGCAGAGGATCGTTTGCTTGGCCCACACGAACGTGCGCCCGTGGTGGGCGTTCCACACCAGCGCGCCTCGGCAGCGGCCCTCGTGCGTGAGCAAGTCGATCGTGAACGTGTTGGTCCAGAACTGGGCGTCGAGCTCGGAGCGGGCCCGTTGGATCATCGCCCGCATGACTTCGAAGCCAGTAGCGTCGCCCAGCGCATGCACGATGCGGCGATGGCTATGGCCGCCCTCGCGGCCGAGCATCAACTCGCCTTGCTCGGTGTCGAAATTGGTGCCCCAGTCGATGAGCTGGCGGATGTGCTGCGGCGCTTCGCGGACCACCATCTCGACTACTTCGCGGTCACACAAATTGGCGCCGGCCGTGATCGTGTCTTCGACGTGATTGGAAAAAGTATCCTGCGGATCGATCACGCTGGCGATGCCGCCCTGGGCATACGCGCTGTTCGACTGCTCCATTGTGTCCTTGGTGATCACCAGCAGCGAAAGCCGCGGATTGATCTCCATCGCCGCGCGCAGACCGGCGATGCCCCCGCCGATCACGAGAACATCGGCGAAGTGGTGCGAGATCCGCTTGGGATTGAACGGCACCAAATAGCGGGGGACGTGGCAGGACATGCGGTAGGGGCGTGTGTAGGTGAGTAGGTGAGTAGGGCAGCGGATCAGTTTTATCGGCAGTGGATGTCAGCAGTCGTAAGGGGCTTCAACATACTGAATACCCAGTACTATGTACCCAGTACAGAGTGAGGAGCTTCGAGCACGAGGTTCTATCTAGAAGCT
>DASXWB010000367.1:0-2048 GCA_036503915.1 Lacipirellulaceae bacterium
TGTGCTGCCGGAGCTTAAGAAGCTGGAACACGCCTATCCGAACGAGCTCGTCGTGATCGGCATCCACTCCGCGAAGTTCGAAGGCGAGCAGGTGAGCGAGAATATCCGCGAGGCGGCCCAGCGCTATGAGATCGAGCATCCCGTGGTCAACGACGCCCAAATGGTAATTTGGCGACGCTACGGGGCAAGAAGCTGGCCGACGCTCGTATTAATCGACCCGGTTGGCGACGTGGTGTGGGCGGCCAGCGGCGAGCGCACTTTTGAGGATCTCAAGAAGGTGATGGATCGCGGATTGCCATTTTACAAGGCGAATGGGTTGCTTATGCCGGCGCCGCGGCCGGCAATTTTGGCCGACGAAAAAGCGGGCGCCACGCCTTTGCGTTATCCGGGCAAGGTCCTCGCCGACGAGACGGGCAAGCGCCTATTCATCGCTGACAGCAACCATAATCGGATCGTCGTAGCCGGCTTGGACGGTGCAATCCAATATGTAATCGGTTCCGGTGCGATTGGGCGACGAGACGGTGGTTTCGACGAGTGCAGTTTCAGTCACCCGCAGGGCATGGCGCTGGTGGCCGAGGTGCTCTACGTCGCCGACACAGAAAACCACATGCTGCGGAAAGCGGACTTGAAGTCAAAGCAGGTCACGACGGTTGCGGGAACAGGAGAGAAGGGAACGGGCT
Source organism: Lacipirellulaceae bacterium (assembly GCA_036503915.1). Lineage (GTDB taxonomy): Bacteria > Planctomycetota > Planctomycetia > Pirellulales > Lacipirellulaceae > JABDGM01. Next base: position 681 of record DASXWB010000367.1, read on the forward strand.
GGCCGGGCTGGGACGAAAATAGGTCCGGCCGTTTTGTCGGCCCGCCAAAAACGACGGCACTGGCGAGTCCGTGGGCGCTTTGGCCTCACGGCAATGATTTGTACGTCGCAATGGCCGGGCCGCACCAAATCTGGAAAATGCCGCTCAATGAAAGCGAGATTGGTCCGTACGCGGGCAACGGCCGCGAGGATATTGTCGATGGCCCGCTGCTGCCGAGCATACCGTACGACGGCCGCTATTCATCGTTTGCGCAGCCGAGCGGGCTGGCGTCCGACGGGAAGCGGCTTTTCGTGGCCGACAGCGAAGGCAGCACGATTCGCTCCGTGCCATTTGATCCGGCGGGGAACGTCGAGACGCTTGTCGGCCTCACCGGAACGCTGTTCGACTTCGGCGACGTGGACGGCGTGGGGCGCGAGGTGCGGCTGCAGCATGCGCTGGGCGTGGCATGGTGGGATGGGAAGCTGTACGTGGCCGACACGTACAATAACAAGATCAAAGTGATTGATGTCGAGGAGCGAAGTTGCCGCACCGTGGCCGGCAGCGGCGCGGCGGGTGCGGCGGATGCCGCGGAAGGCAGCAAGGCGACATTCAATGAACCGGCCGGAATATCGGCCGCGGGCGGCAAGCTGTACGTGGCGGACACGAACAACCACGCGGTCCGCGTCATGGAGCTGGCGGCGCCGTATCGAGTCACGACACTCGGGATTGAGGGCTTATCAGTGCCTAAGGCGGAATAGCAACGGGCTGCCCTATCGCCCCTCGTCGGAGTGCCGCCCGCCAATTAGAATTCCGACATGGCCGAGTACGATACGGTAGCCATCGTCGGAGTTGGGTTGATCGGTGGCTCGATGGGACTTGCGCTGCGCGAGCGGAAATTGGCGCAGAACATTGTTGGCGTAGGCCGGCGGCAGGCCAATCTGGATGTCGCGCGGCAGGTCGGCGCGATCGACCACGGCGTGACGAGCCTGGCGACCGGCGTCGCGAACGCGCAGCTGATCGTCGTTTGCACGCCGGTCGATACGATTGCGGAAAAGGTGATTCAGGCGGCTGCCGCATGCCCGGCGGGCTCGCTGATCACCGATGCCGGCAGCACAAAGGAAACAATCGTGTCGGCGGCCGATGCGGGCTTGGCGAGCCGGCGCAGCGGGCCGCGCTTTGTGGGTAGCCATCCGCTCGCCGGCGATCACCGCACGGGTGCCGCGCATGCGCGCGGCGATTTATTTGACGGCCGCGTGGTCGTCGTGACGCCCACGCCATTGACGCGGCCGGCCGCTGTGACCGAAGTCAGCGGCTTCTGGCAAAGCTTGGGTGCCGAAGTGCATACAATGACGCCGGCCGAGCACGACGCGGCGCTGGCCACGACGAGCC
>DASXWB010000368.1:0-3574 GCA_036503915.1 Lacipirellulaceae bacterium
GGCTCGCTCGCCGCCGAAGTTCTGCGAATCGCCAATAGCTCGCTCTATAACCGCGCCGGAAGGCGGCTCATCAACTTGGATGAGGCCGTGCTGCGCATCGGTCAGAACCGCATCGGCGAGCTCGCGCTCACTTCCAACTTGCTCGCGGCCTTGACACCGGGCATGCTGCCCTGGCTCGACGTGGACCTCGCGTGGAAACGCAGCATGGCGGCCGGCGTCGTCGTCGAGTCGCTCGTCGAAATGGGCTCTCATCGAGACATCGCCGAAGGCTTGCTCCTCAGCGCGATCATGCAGCCGCTTGGTCGCGTCGCCTTGGGAATGCTTTTCCCGAAGCTGTACGAGGCGATGATTCGCGACTGTGGTCGATCGCGGTGCACGTTGCAAGAAGAAGAACGCAACATGTTTCCGACCAACCACGCCGAAGTAATGGCCCATCTGCTATCCAGCTGGCGGATTGCAGCCAACGTGTTTTTGCCTCTCAAATTCTCGCTGGATGATTACGCGGCACTGGCCCAGCTCTCCGAACCCACGCGCACGAGAGCCGAGCTCGTGAAGGTCGCCATCGTGCTTGGTCGGCTGGCCGTCGGTCGCTGGGAAGCCTGGGACGTTGTTCAACTGCCGCCGCCGCGCGTGCTGAAGCACCTGCGACTGAAAACCGTTCAAGACATCATCCGTCAGACGCGCCACGAACTCGATCTGCTGCCCGATTTCCGCCCCAGCGGGCAAGCTGCCAGCAAAAAGTCGAAGACGATGCTCGCGGTTCGCCCGGTTGCCTACTGCAATGTCGCGGAACGCGATGATGATTTGTTCGCGGAGTTGCTGCCGTCGTTTGGATTTGAGCCACAAACGTGCCCAGTCGATTGCCTGCACGGAATCACGCAGCCGTGCATCATCAATTGTCTGTCGGCTCCCGCCGCGCGATTCGCCGCCCGCGGCGCCGATAGCAACACGGTGATCGTGGCGAACGAAGACGATCGCGAAGTCTATGCCTGCCTGGCGCCTACGATTGCGCTTCCCAGCAGTTACGCGCGAATCCGCGAATTTTTCCGCAACGAATTTAGAAAGCAAGCTGCCGAACAAGTCGAGGCGGCCAATCCCTGCTTGAACAAGAATTAGCCGCTCCGGATCTAATTGATGGACGTAATTGTCGACATTCCGTTTGACAGACGGGCCCACAGCGAGCCTGGCGTAATACCGCAGTTGCCGTGCGCGAGGGAAGGGCAGCGCACGCCGGGGACTGATCGAGATCGCATGTCGCGCCAACTGCAAATCGAGCGAACGCCGCTGGCCTATTTACTCTTCGACCCAGATCTACGGCTGGTGGATTGGAATCAGGCGGCGGAACGAGTTTTCGGATATAGCAAAGCAGATGTCCTCGGCATGGGACCGCCCTTTGAGAAACTCGTCCCCAAGTCTCAACGGGAACACGTCAACAAAGTTCTGACCCGTGTTCGCTGCGGCGACATGTCGGCCAACTCGGTGAATGAAAACTTGACCAAGGACGGACGGGTCATCACTTGCGAATGGTTCAACACGCCGCTAGTCGATGACGACGGGCAGTTCGCGGGGCTCCTTTGCCTTGCGCAGGATATTACCGAACGCCGGCGCCAGGAAGAGCAGCTGCGGCATTCGCAAAAAATGCAAGCTATCGGCCAGCTGGCAGGAGGCGTGGCCCACGACTTCAACAATCAGCTGACGATCATCATCGGATACAGCGAGATGCTGCTTGAAATGCTGGGCGACGACGATTTGGCGCGCGAGCCGCTCGAGCTAATTTGCAAAGCGGCAGAACATTGCGGCGCGCTGACCAGGCAGCTCCTTGTATACAGCCGCATGCAGGTGCACTTGCCCGCGGTGCTCGATCTTAACAAGGTCGTGCGAGACTGCGAGGAGGCGCTAAGGAAAGTCGTCGGCGACGATATCGAACTGATTACGTTGCTCGATCCGGACCTGGACCGCATTGAGGCCGATCCGAGCCTGTTAGAGCAGGTGCTGTTAAACCTTGCCGTCAACGCGCGAGACGCCATGCCTGGCGGCGGCCGCCTGACAATTGAAACGGTAAGCGATGAACGTCTCAGCGATACGACGAAGCCCGCATCCACGGCACGTCCCGGGCCGCACGTTTGCCTGAAGGTGACCGACAGCGGCAGCGGCATGAGCGACGACATTAAGTCCCATCTCTTCGAACCGTTCTTTACAACCAAGGAACAAGGGAAAGGAACCGGCTTGGGCCTGCCCGTCGTGCATGGCATCATTCAACAAAGCGAGGGGCACATCGAGGTTGCCAGCGAGCCGGAAGCGGGCACCACGTTCAAGATCTATCTTCCGCGCGCCGATACAGCCAACTCCGCGATCAACCGCAGCTGACTCGTAAGAGTTCACCTCAAGTGCGAATTCTTGGGAAGTCAGCTTCCAGTTCGCGCAGCGCGGCGCCGCCCAGCTCTTTGACGCTGCTGATTGGCGTTTTCCACCCGCAGCTGCGGTTTTGCCTCCGGCTCGCTGGCGAGGATTGCCCGCAACTCGGCTGCTATTTCAGGTTGCTCGGCTGCGAGGTTCTTTGTCTCCGCCGGATCAGCCTCATAATCGTAAACCTCCAGGATCGCGCTATCGGGGTTTGCGCCCGGCCGCTTCCATTCCACCAGCCGATGGCGCGCCGTTCGCGCTGCGCGGCCAATCATGTTCCGCCGCGGATACACGTGAATCACCGCCTCCTTCGTTGCAGCGCCGGGATCTTTCACTGCGGCGTCGAAACTCGTCCCATCAAGGTTCTCGGGAACCGGCAGGCCAGCCAGGTTGCAAAGCGTCGGATAGATGTCGACCGACTCCACCAGCCCCTTCGACACGGCGCCGCCTTCCGCGACGCCCGGAGCAATCACGATTAGCGGAATGCGTGCCGCCTGTTCGTAATTCGAATGTTTGCACCACATGCCGTGGTCACCCAGATGCCAGCCGTGATCGCCCCAAAAAACAATGATCGTGTTTTCCGACAGGCCGGTTTCGTCCACGGCGTCGAGGACGCGGCCAAGCTGCGCGTCCATGTAACTCACTGCGGCATGATAGCCATGGATCAGCGTGCGCTGCAGCTCCTCGGGCAGGTCGCCCGATTCCGGAATTTGGGAATATTGCCGCAGCTCGCCCCAATTCGTGGGCGCGAATTCCGGTGCCCCCTCAGGCGGTGTGCGCCGCTCCGGCAGCTCGAAGCGCGAGCGATCGTACATATCCCAATACTTCTTCGGCGCACAAAACGGCAAGTGCGGCTTCACGAAACCCACGGCGATGAAAAACGGCTGCTCCGGCTTCTGTGCGGCGCTTTGCAACCGGCGGATGGCTTCTTCGGCGAGTTGCCCATCCGGGTACGCGGTATCCGGAACATCGGCCGACTCGTACGCCGCCCCGCGCGGAAGCCGAGCGGCGCGTTGTCCAGGTTGATTGGAGAACAGCGCTTCCTCGCGCGTCAGCCCGCGCGGCGCGCGGCTTTCCGGCAGCGCGTAACGAACGACGTCGGCTTTCCAATGCGGCACGCTCCAGGAAGCGCGATCATCGTGGTTGCCATGCCCGACATGGAAGATTTTTC
>DASXWB010000369.1:0-6973 GCA_036503915.1 Lacipirellulaceae bacterium
CCACCAGCCCTCAAGCGGCATCCCGGTCGGGCCATCCAGTCGATATGCAAACTTTTGCGGCACCTGGCCCGTATTTTTAATCTCGATGTCGAGCTGCAAGTCGTAACCGGGGTAATCGGCGTTGTCGCGCTCGCTCTCCGGTACGGGCTTGAGCGAGTAGCGCTTGACGAATTCCAAATTGAATTCAGGAAGGACGCGGCGAAATGTAACCGACTCGGCATCGCTGGTCGCCACCTCCCAGTTGCCCGTTTCCAAAAGCGCGGCAACGCGCTTTGAGTCAGCCTCGTCGAGCGGCTTGCCGTTCGCGTGCGCCAGCGTCATGAGGAACGACGGCGGATCGACGAAATTGGCCGGCAACACCGCGTCGCGCATGATGTAGTTTTCGCGTTCCGGCCGCAGCACCGCTAACGGTCGTCGAATAAGTTTCACCGTGCGAGCTTGGGCCGGACCCGCGCCCTGACGGACTTGGAGTGTGATCTCGTCGCCTGGTTCAGTGTTCGCCAGCGCCGCAGTGAGGTCGCGAACCTTCTTGATATCAACGACTTTCTGATTGCCGATCCCGACAATTACATCGCCAACCGCAATCTTCGCGTATTCGGCGGGCGTGCCCGCGCCGACGACCTGAACCTCGACCCCGCCATCGACTTCTTTCAGTTCAAGCTCTCCCAGATAACCGCTGCGGTCGTGCTGGTCGCGATAACGAGGGCTTGCCATTTCGGCGCGCTTCACCGCGGCGCCCTCGCTGGTAAACAGGACCAGCATACGGTAGCCGGATTGCGGATCGAGCGAGCCGAGCGAAAGGAGCTGCGTTGGCACGTTGACCGGCGCTTGGGCGGCTGCCGCGACCGGCGCGGCGGCATCCGGCGGTTGTTCTCCTTGCTCCGGCTGCTCCCCATCAGCCAGCGGTGCGTCCGCCGCATCTTTCGCTTCCTCTGTGCCGTCGGCCGGCGCGGCGGCCGGCTGCGCCGCCTTCTTGGGCGGCGGCGGGGGCGGGAACAAGATGCTGAACAGCATCATCACCCCAAACGATATCACCAGAAAGGAAATAAAGCGCCGTTGATCCAACTTCGAAATCCTTATCTGGCTCAAGATGCAGATGGGGCCGCGTAGCCTTAATTGTCGATAGTCAGCGGCCCGTGGCAAGTGCAACGATTGGCGGCCACTTGCGATGCCAACTGAAATCCCGCTACCTTCCCTGCTTGATCCGGTCGCCTAAGAAATCGTCCAGCTCGGGGATGTTGTAAATCTTGTTGGCCGTTACGTTCGGATCGTATTCCACGCGCCGGAATGAGAGCTGGTCGGGTTCCTGAATGACGTAGCAAGGCCGCGGATCGCCATCGCGCGGCTGTCCGACCGAGCCCACATTGCACATGAACTTCTGCTGTTCGAAGCGGTACACGTATCCGGTTTCGTCGGGCGTCATAAAATTCCGGCTTTCGGTGAAAACGCCGGGCACGTGCGTGTGACCTTGAAAGCAGCCGAACTCGATCAAGCTGAACAGCTTCTCCATCTTTTTCTGATTGTAGATGTCCTCGGGGAAGACATACTCGTTGACCGGGTTGCGCGCCGAGCCGTGCACGTACAGCCATTTGTCGTCGCGATACATGCGGGGAAGGGCCCCCAGGAAATCCCATCGTCGGTCGACGGACGATCGATCGCCGCGCGGATTCTCGAGTTGATCGCGCGTCCAGAAGATGGCCCTCTCGGCGCCCGTGTTGAATCCTTCAGGATCGAACAGCGCGCCCTGATCGTGGTTACCCAAAAGGCACACGCGCGTGGATTCGATTATCTGGTCGAGGCATTCGCAAGGATTCGGGCCATAGCCGATAATGTCGCCAAGGCAGATGATGTCCTCGACACCCTGAGAGCGCGCATCGGCAAGCACTGCCTGGAGCGCCTCCAGATTGCCGTGGATGTCGCTGATAATGGCACGTTTCAATGCACGACTCGTTGAGGCAATTGAAGGCTGGTTAATTTGTGTCCCGCGCTCGGGGCCGGTTTGCTTGTTGCCCTACTGGCAAGTTTATACGAATAGTTACAAATATGTCGCGTCACCCGCCGACCGGGGCCTGCACGCTGGCAATCCCGTAGTTTAGGAATCCTGATTTTAAGGGTCAAGCCGCGTTGGCTCGTCGTGACGCGCCGCCGGTTTCAACAAATGCTTTGTGGGAATAACCCGTGCGAATAATCGCCATTGAATCGTCGGGCCGGCATGGTTCCGTGGCCGCGCTGCGTGGCGAACTGGCCGGTATTTGTTGCCTTGAGCAAACGCTCTTGCCAGCCAGAGAGCGCACCGCGCAATCGCTTGCCCCCAGCTTGCGCGCGATACTGCACAAATTGGCGTGGCCGACGGATTCGCTTGAATTGGTTTGCGTAACCGTCGGGCCGGGCTCATTCACCGGATTGCGGATCGGGGTCACAACGGCCAAGACGCTGGCTTATGCGATTGGCACTCAAATCATTGGAGTCGATACGCTGGAAGTGCTCGCCGCGCAGGCGCCCGCGGCGGCTGGCCGATTGTGGACGATTATGGATGCCCAGCGGCAGGAATTGTTTGCAGCCGCTTTTGAAGTTTTGGATACATCGCGGCCGCGGCGAATATCCGAGACGACGATCATGGGCCAGGAAACATGGCTAGCCAAGCTGCAGGCAGGCGATCGCGTGACGGGCCCCGCATTACATCGCGTGGCCGCGCGATTGCCCGCCGAAGTCCTCGTCTTGCCGGTACAGCTATGGCAGCCGACGGCCGCAGCCGTCGGGCAAGTTGCGTGGCGCGCCTATCAGGCCGGCCAGCGCGATGATGTCTGGAAATTGTTGCCGAACTACTTCCGCCCAAGCGCCGCAGAGGAAAAACTCCCGCATACATAACTCCGCCCTCTTGGCCGCGCCGTGAAAGCGTTGCATTTGTTTGCGGGACCAAGATGGTCCGCTATGTGTCTTTCAGCGCATCACGCGCCGCGTCGATTGTGGCCTCGATGTCGGCATCGGTATGCGCGGCCGACACGAAGAGCGCTTCGAACTGACTGCAAGGAAGATAAATGCCGCGCTCGAGCATCGACCAGAAGTAGCGCGCGAAGCGCGCCGTGTCGCAGCGGCTGGCCGATGGCCAATCCGTCACTGGGTCGCGCGCGAAAAAAAGCGTGAGCATGCTGCCCATGCGCGCAAGCTGAAACTCGATCCCCGCCGCCGAGGCCGCTTCAGCCAGCCCGCGCTCGAGCTTCGCGCTCAATCGCTCGAGCCGCTCGTACGGCGGTCGATCGCGCAGCTCGCGAAGCATGGCGCAGCCGGCGGCAGTGGCCAGCGGATTGCCGCTGAGCGTCCCGGCTTGAAACACTTTGCCGGCCGGCAGGATATGATCCATCACTTCGCGCCGGCCGCCATAAGCTCCGACGGGCAATCCGCCACCAACGATTTTGCCGAGCGTCGTCAGATCCGGTTCAATGCCCAGCAGCTGCTGTGCACCGCCATATGCGACGCGGAAACCGGTCATCACTTCATCGCAAACGAGGAGCGCGCCATGCGGCCTTGTGAGGTCCCGCATCGCTTTCAGAAACCCAGACGTTGGCACGACAACGCCCATGTTGCCGGCCACTGGCTCGAAAATAACTCCGGCGATGCGCGGACCATGCGCAGCGAATGCTTCTTCCAGCCCGCTCACGTCGTTGTACTGTAGCACAAGTGTGTCGCGCGTCGTGCCGCTGGTGACACCGGGCGAATTGGGCACCGCGAGCGTAGCAGCCGAGCTGCCCGCCGCCACCAGGAGGCTGTCGACATGCCCGTGATAATTGCCGGCGAACTTCACGATTACGTCACGGCCCGTATAGCCGCGGGCCAGGCGGATCGCGCTCATTGTCGCTTCGGTGCCGGAGCTCACCAGCCGCACTTTCTCAATGCTTGACACGGCGCCCTTGATCAACTCGGCCAGTTCGTTTTCAGTTTCGGTCGGAGCGCCGAAGCTCGTGCCGCGCCGAGCGGCCTCATCGATCGCGGCAAGCACGGCCGGGTGCGCGTGTCCCAAAATGAGCGGGCCCCACGAGCCGACGTAATCGATGTACCGATTTCCGTCGACGTCCCAGAGATAGGCGCCCTCGCCGCGCGCGACAAAGACCGGCTCGCCGCCAACGGCGCCAAACGCGCGTGCCGGGCTGTTGACGCCCCCCGGCATCAGCTGCTGGGCGCATTGAAAGAGTTCGCGACTGCGAGTGCGGTTCATTTCAGGATTGTAGCAGGCACACTCCGTGTGCCGTAGCAGCGAATGCGGGGGGACGTTGACATTTAATCGCGTCTCGAAATGGCAGGCCGTGTGCTTGCGCTGCAACCGGCATGCGGAGCATGCCGGCTACTTTCTTTCCAGCTTGTCAAGATTGCTGCGCGCTTCTTGGACAACATCATTGGCCCAAATATCATTGGCATGCAGATCGATAATTGCCTGGTACATTGCCGCGGCGCGGTTTGGATCGCTTTTCACCAAACGTTCGGCAGCTTGAATACGCTCCTTCAGATCGGCTAATTGAACGTTGCGCTCCTTCGCGATCGTCGTCTGCAAGGTCGCCAGGCGCCGCTTTGCCAGTTGAACCACGGTATTTATGCGCTCGCGCGCATCGTCATTGTGAGCCCGTGTGGTTTGCGAGTTGGACGGGTCGTCGCCGCCACCGCGCGCGGCCTCCGCACCGTACAAGTCCAAGAGTGATTTAAGCGTAGCCGCAGCCGCCTCCGGCGAGTCGTTTGCCATGCCGACGGCGCGCAGATACAACCGCTCGGCCGGAATCAGTTCTGTTTCTGCGCTGCCGTTGCCGCGAGCCTCACGCTGCAGTTTGCGCTCCATTTTGTCGAGTAGGACTTGCTCGCGATAGCGCACCAGTTCCGCCGCGCGCGAATCCTTGGGATACATCGCCAGAAATTCGTTGATTTCACGCTCAACGTTTCCCAGCGACGTATCATCGTTGGCGCTGGAAGTCGATGTGATCGTTTGATAGAGCTCATCGGCTGTCGGCGGTCGCGACAGGTACAGTGCCAGCGCGGCCATGCCACCCAGCACCGCTGCAAGCCCGGCAAGCTGGAGTGCCACTGTGATCCACGACCGCTGCTGCTCGGCGCGCAGGCGCGCCTCTTCGGCCTCGATTGTGGTGAATCGTACCGAACGGGCGGGAGGAGGCGGCGCCGCGCCGTCAACCATTGCTGCGGCCGGCGGCGAGCCATTCGCTGCCGGCGCGCGATCCTGCTTGAGTTCTTCAGCGGCCAGCGTTGCCGCGTTGTGCGAGTCGATCTTGCGTCCTGCTGGTTGGGACTCGACCCCCGATTCACCAGCGCCGTGGACGTGAGAGATTTCGGACTCGCTCTTAGTGACGTCGACTGCCATCGAGTAATCAACTTTTGGCTCGCTAGCGTCCGCGTCGCGGTGGTCGCTTTCGAGAGCGAAATCGTCGTGGGCTGGCCGTGACAAGGCCATCATCATCGCTTGCAAATGCCGCGCGAGCACCTGCGTGTTCGGATATCGCTCCGCCGGGTTCTTGGCCAACAGCTGCATGATCAAGCGTTCCAGCTGCTCCGGCGTGTCGGGCGCGTACCGGCGCACCGGCTCCGGATTGGCGAAGCGCTGCAGCTGCAGCATTTGCGGCAAACTCTTGGCGCGAAACGGCGGCCGCCCCGCCAGGAGCGCATACATCACGCCGCCTAGGCTGTATTGATCGCAGCGCGCGGTGACGGGCCGACCATCGGCCTGTTCCGGCGACATGTAATCGGCGGTGCCCAGCACGCCGCCGGCGGTGGTCAGTTGCGTCGTGCCAAACAGCCGCGCGATGCCGAAATCGGCGAGCTTCACACGGTCCTCGTTGTACAGCAGGATGTTGGCCGGCTTGATATCGCGATGCACGATGCCGTGGTCATGCGCATGCTTGAGGGCCAGCGAAAGCTGAATGGCGATGTTTGAAACTTCGCGCCAATTGAAACGCCGGCCCGCCTTGAGTTCGTCTTCGAGGCTGATGCCGTCGACGAGCTCCATGGAATAAAACAGGATGCCGTCCTGCTCGCCGTATCCGAAAAGACGAACGATTCCCTCGTGCCGCAGGATCTTGAGCGACTCGATCTCCGCCTCGAACCGCTCGCGGAAACCTTCGGCCAACGCCAGGTGGGGCGTGAGCGCTTTTACTGCCACGCGATCGCCGGTCTGGGTGTTGATCGCTGCGTAGACAGACCCCATGCCGCCTTTGCCAAGCGGCTCGCCGATGTCGTAGGGTCCGAGGCGAGTTATTTGCATGCGGAGCGTCGGCGTGGTGGCGTGAATCCGCTGGTCGGTGCGTGCTTTTGTACAAATGCTCGATACTCGATCCTCGATATCCAGCATCCAGCATCGAGCATCTGTCTGATAGCTGCATCCTTCATCCTAACAGGCATGGCAAACATCAACTAGCAACCGGCCAAGCTATCGCCAAATGCACTTGAAGCGGGCAATTGAATTGGCTAGAAGCCGCTGTCCGTTTCTTTGATGCCATCGAGTCATTCCCGTCGCGATTTTGCCGGGGAGGCAAATGCATGGGCCCGCTCCATTTCCAATGCGATCGCCTGCGGCCGATTGTATTCGCTTTATGTCTTGCAACATGTGGCGCCACCGGGCGCGCCGCGGCCGATTCCTTGCCGTACGAGGCACGCGTCATCGCGCCGGGCGCGCGAGTGCACAGCGGGCCGGGTGTTAACTTCTATCCGACCGACACGCTCGCTCAAGGCGACGTGGTCGAAGTCCACCGCGAGCGGACTGGCGGCTGGCTCGGCATCCGGCCGCCCGAGGGCAGCTTCAGCTGGGTTTTCGGATCGCATGTGAAGCGGCTGGACGACAATCTGGCGGAGGTGAACAAGGATGATGTGGCGTCGCGCATTGGCAGCCGGCTGGGCAATCAGCGCAACGCGGTGCAGGTGCGGCTCAAGAAGGGGGAGATTGTGCAAATCATCGGCGAAGATTCCGTCGATGGTAAGACAT
>DASXWB010000370.1:0-2133 GCA_036503915.1 Lacipirellulaceae bacterium
TGGATCGCTTTCGTCGTGCCGGCGAGCATCGTGACTCCCGGCACACGCACCTCGAGCGGGAGGCCGGAGCACTCTTCCTCGAGCTGCGTCGTGTAGCGCGGATCCGTGACCAGCCGCTCGCCGTCGAGCGTCACGAGCAGATAACTGTCATCGCCGGTGAAGCCGGTGAGATAGGTGACGTTCTTGAAATTCGTCACCAGCAGCGCGTCGGCCTCCGCTTTGCGAATCAAGCTGCGAAGCTTTTGGCGTCGGGCGGTGAACGAAGTCATACACGCGCTCTAGAAATGATATAGCAAGAGCCACATGATACGGCGTCTTCCCTCCTCCGCAAAGGGCGAGGGGCGCTTTGGCCGCAGCTTAATTCGCAAGAATTCAGGTGATCGAGCCTTGCGCTGGACTTGACTGAACTCTCACGCGTTTCAGTTACGGCTGCGTCGCCGGAGGGCCGTCGAGAAAGATGCTGCGCTGCACGCGAGAACGGCAAGAAGAAGGGCGGAAGGCTCCGGCACGGCCGATCCGCCAAAGAGTGCCGCCATGGCAGTGGGAGATATTTGCCCGTTGAGGGCACCGCGCAGGCTGAGGAAATCCACGACATCCGTTTTGCCGTCGCGGTTCATGTCGCCATTTTTCCAAGACGTGATCGTGCCGCGGCCCAAACCATTGTTGTATTTCCATCCGGCGACGAAGGCGGCGACGTCATCGACCGTGGCGGACCCCATGCCGTCACCCGAAACGATGCCGTCCAAATTCACGTCGCCGATGATCGAATAATCCGGATGCGATTCAATGATGTCCTTGATGCTGTGCAGATAGTCCTGGTTGTAATACGAGAGGTTCGCCATCGTCGTCGCGTTGCCGTAGACAGCGCCACCCGGCTGCTTGGCGAAAGTGAATATCGAATTGATGATGCCGACGAACTCCCATTGGCGTCCGCGCTTGTAGAAAACGGCCGCTCCCGAATCGCCACCGATGGCTTGCGTCTCGAGGTTGCCGACGCCAAAAGGCGGCGGCGAGGCGCCCTGCTGATTCTGTGCATCAAAGATTGTAAACGACGAAATGATATCCTGCGGCCCAACGCCCGTCGTCAGCTTGAGGACGCCGGTGCTGTCCGACACGGTTCCAATGAATAGGTTTCGGTAATCAAGCGCGCCGGGATCAGATGGATCGTCGAAGCTATTGGGATGCGGGTCTGTCAGTCGATTCGTGCCCCAACGTCTTTGCGGGGGGCCTTCGATCCCATAGCCATGAAAGTTGCCGCCGCTGGTGACAGGCGTCCACGTCCAGTCATTCTGAGAATGCATCGTTACTTGCCAGTGTGATTCCGGGGCAGCTCGACCGGAGCTGCCGCCGATCATCACGACTTCGGGCGCAGTGTTCCGCGTGAAGTTGGAGGGAAGCGGCTGCGAGGCAATGGTTAACGGCGGCAAGCCCGGATCGCCGTTGATCCGGAAAAGCTGCAGATCGGTGTGTGAAGTCAAGGCGAGCGATCCGCCGCCTTCGATGGGAACCGAAGAAGGGTTGGAAACCGCATATTGGTGGAATTCGCCGTCACCATTGAAGCCGTAATCGAGGTAGTAGGGTCCGTGCGTAAGGGCGCCGTTTACAAGCCTGGTCCCGGCCATTTGATAGGTCACCGGCCCGGACGCCGTCTCAAACTTGATGCCGTTGATCTTGTCGTATCCGACATGCCGTGCCGACAGCACCCAGCCATCGCCGAGATAAACGTAGTTACCAACAGTGGACAAGTTATTAAAGCCTGGATCGCCGTGTGTCCAACCCGGAAAGGAAGTGGGATTTGATGTCACGTTTGGCACGACGTTTGGTACATTGCCCACAACGAGCGCTTGCGCCGGCTGCGAATGTGTAAACGTCAGAAGGAATGCCAGAAAGGACAGAAACCGAATGCCGATCTGCCAACGGCGCGGCCAATCAGCATGGTTGCCGGGCGCACGTCTGGTGAGAGATTGCCCGTCGATGGATAGAGAATGTCCGGCGAACTGTGACACCGATCTGAATCCCCAAAAGAACTCTGATCCGAAGGCCCGATCCGGCTACTTGCCATTGTAGCCGATGGCGCGGATTTGGCCATAACTTTGCAAATGGCGAGATTCTGCAATTTCGACTTGGTGAAAA
>DASXWB010000371.1:0-1526 GCA_036503915.1 Lacipirellulaceae bacterium
CTGCGCATCGTCCACGCGCGCGCTCGCCGCGAATCCTTCGGCCCGGCGGAAGGGATCCTCGATAGCCGCGCCGCCGCGGCCCGGTTCGCCGCGCGCTTTGGCCCACAGCACTTGTGGAGCCCCAGCCAATGGGAAACGTACGCGGCCTGCCCCTACAAGTTCTTTTTGCAGAACGTGCTCGGCCTGGAACCGCTTGGTGAGCTGGTGCTGGAAACCGATTTCGCCCGCCGCGGCAGCCGGGTACATCAGGTGCTGTCGGCGTTTCATCGTCAGTGGCGAGAGGCGTGCGGCCAGCGGTCGTGGACTGCCGAAGAGGAGGCCGCACTATTTAGCGATCACTTGCAGCGAGTGATCGACGAGCGAATCGTCGGCGCGCCTGCCGGCAGCATCGACGCCGCCTTGCTCGAGCTGGATCGCCGCCAAATCCGCAAGTGGGCCGCCGCACACTTCGCTCATCATGTGAAATATCATGGCGACTGCTCCAACATGGGCAGCATGATGACGCCCGAGCGATTCGAATTCCGCTTCGGCTCGCGCAGGCCTGGCGATGCCGATAGCGACCCCGGTTCGATCGACGATGCGTTCGTTTTGGAGATCGACGGCGAGAAAATCCGCATCACCGGCCAGATCGACCGCATCGACGTCGGCACCGTGGGCGGCCGAACCGCCTTCAACGTCATCGACTACAAGTCGGGCAAGAAAGTGTCGCTAAAGGCCGAGCACATTGAGTCCGGCGAGCGATTGCAGCTGCCAATTTATGTCGAGGCGGCCCAAATGCTCGTGTTCGGCGGTGATGCCACGCCGCTCGCGGCCGGCTATTGGAACATGGCTAGCGGCTTCGACACCCGTGGTGCGCTCGCGGCCAAGAAGGGCGCCGACCACGAAGAGCACTGGTCGAACGTAAAAGCCACCGTACGACTTGCAATCCAACGTTTCGTGGCTGCCATCCGCGGCGGCAAATTCCCCGTGCACAGCCGCGACGAGCAATGCACCAGCGTGTGCGAATTCAACACGATCTGCCGTATCGCGCAAATCCGCAGCCTGGGCAAAACCTGGCCGCCGGATGCGGACACCTGACACCTGACACCCGACGCCTGACACCTTTTCTCCATGCCGGCTACCGCGCTTACCGCCGAACAGACTCGTGCGATCACCACGCGCGACGTGTCGGTCGCCCTCTCGGCCGGCGCGGGCTGCGGCAAAACCTTTGTCCTTACCGAACGGTTCCTCTCCCATCTCGACCAGCCATCGAATGATGAGCATCATGAGCCCGCCCGGCTGCGCCAGATGATCGCCATCACCTTCACCGACGCCGCGGCGCGTGAAATGCGCCAGCGGATTCGGGACAAGTGTTACGAGCGTCTCGTGCGCGCGGAAACCGCCGTCGACCAGCGTCGCTGGCAGCGATTATTGCGCGAGATCGAAACGGCGCGCATCAGCACGATCCACGCGTTTTGCGCGTCGCTGCTGCGCGAGAACGCGGCCGCGGCCGGTCTCGACCCGACATTCTCGGTTCTCGCCCAGGG
>DASXWB010000372.1:0-4303 GCA_036503915.1 Lacipirellulaceae bacterium
GCCGAGGGCGCCCAACGGAAGCCCGGATTCGACCGAAAACGTTTGAATCGGCGATCATTAGCGGCATCCATCAATAAAACTTCACGAGCGAGCATCATGTTTTCCGTCCAGAAGTTCTTCAGCCACGATGCCAAGTTCTTCGACCTCTTGGAGGCAAGCGCGGACGAGACCCGTTCCATGACCCGGCTGCTCGTGGATTTGCTGAAGGACCGCAGCCATCCTCATCCGCTGCACGAATTCGCCCAAGCTCGTCTCAAGAACAAGAAATTCACCGAGCAGATCAGCCACGAGCTTGTCAATACGTTCGTCACTGGCTTGGAGCGCGAGGATATCGAGGCTCTGTCTTATGCGATGTACCGCATTTGCAAGACGATCGAAAAATTTGCGGAGCGGTTCAATCTTGCCCCGCAACGTCTTGCGGTTGTGGACTTCACGCGGGAAGTCGAGCTCATGGAACGGGCCACCGAAACGCTGGCGGAGATGGTGCGCATGCTACGGAAAATGCCTCGGCTGGAAACCATCAAGGCCATGAATGAGCGGCTGCAGAGCATCGAATCGGAGGCCGACGACGTGCTGCTCGATCTTTTGCGTGAAGCGTACGGCGGCAAATACGAGCCGATTCAGGCGATGCTGGTCCGCGACTTATACGATTTGCTGGAGCGGATCATCGATCGCTGCCGCGACTGCGGCAACATGATTTCTCACATCGTGCTGAAGAATTCCTGAGACGCAAGGGGGCAACAATGCATCTCTTCAAGTTGTTCCTGCTCGCCTCTTCTGGTCCGCAGTAGCTGTTTCCTCTCCTCGGCTCAGGCGCTCTCCTTACAAAGCACACGGCTCGCCGCGTGCGGACCACCGGCCAGTGACCGCCCATGACCGTCACACTCACGTTCGTCATCATCATCATCTTTACGGCGCTGGTGTTCGATTACATCAACGGCTTTCACGATGCCGCCAACTCGATCGCCACGGTTGTTTCGACACGGGTGCTGTTGCCGGGTCAGGCCGTGGCGTGGGCCGCGTTCTTCAATTTTGTGGCGTTTGCCGTGTTAGGCACGCGCGTCGCGAAGACCATCGGCGGCGATCTCGTGCGGATCGAATTGATTGACGTCGACGCACGGCTTTATGTGCTGCTCGCCGGGCTGCTCGGCGCGATCATCTGGAACCTCATTACGTGGTATCACGGATTGCCGACGTCCAGTTCGCACGCACTGGTGGGCGGTTATGCGGGTGCCGCCATCGTGGCTTACGGCGGCGTCGACGGACTACTCAAGCCCGAAGGCTGGATCAAGACGCTGGTTTTCATTGTTGCCTCCCCGCTGATTGGATTGACACTGGGCTTTCTCACCATGGTCGCGGTGCTGTGGATTTTCCGCCGCGCAAGCGTAACACGCGTCGATAAACTGTTCCGGCGCGGGCAGCTGTTTTCCGCCGCCGCTTATTCGCTCGGACATGGCGGCAACGACGCGCAAAAGACGATGGGCATCATCACGGCGGTCCTCGTGGCCGGTAACCTGATGGAGGCCGGGCCTGGCGGCAAGCTCCCGGAAATCCCGTTGTGGGTCGTGCTGTCGGCGCACGCGGCGATTGCTGCCGGCACGCTTTCCGGCGGCTGGCGGATTGTGCACACGATGGGCTCGCGCATCACGAAGCTTAAGCCAGTCGGAGGTTTCTGCGCTGAAACGGCCGGCGCGGTGACACTGTTCAGCGCAACGCTGGGCGGCATACCGGTGTCGACGACGCATACCATAACCGGGGCGATCATCGGCGTCGGCGTGACGCGGCGACTGTCGGCCGTCAAATGGGGCGTCGCCGGAAACATCGTCTGGGCCTGGGTGCTGACCATTCCTATGTCGGCAACCATCGCCGGGATTTCCTATAACGTCATTCTGTTGATCGACAAGGTTTTGCCATAGGCGCATGGACTCGTCCGACAGTCGCCGACGGGCTCCTGGAATCGCTTTCGCGTAAGTTTCCGGCAGCAGTTAAGGACGGCGCATCACTGCCAATCCGCTGGGGAAATGATTTCAGCAGCATCGCGCGAAAGCAGTGCGACGACGACCTCGACGGCCATCTCTTCAGGCCAGAGATGCACTGATCCATCGCACATGGCCACGTTGGCGCCGGTGTGAAAGCCGTACGGCCCGGAGTGGTTATGACGGTTGACGCCATCCGAATAGAACGAGGAGAAGTCGCATGTGCCCCAGGCACCTTCGCTGGGATCAATTTCAGTCGCTTCGCGGCGTGCAGCGAATTGCAGGGGTTTGCCGGCTTGTTCCACGAGCATCGCCGTTTGGGACAGCCCGTCCGCGATCAACTTCTGATTACCCGGCAGGATGCGCAGCTGTGGACTAAGGCGATCGACCGGCGCGGTCGACGGCGAGCTGTCCGCGAAGTGTTCCGATGTCGATTGCAGATCCGGGCCTCCGTTGAACGCGCCGCGCAGCGGATATTGCTGAACCGAAGTGCTCACGTCGTGGACGGCGACATAGTCATGCGCCGCCACGCGCAAATCGGTATACGTGGACTCGGCGAAGCCCAGCTCGTTGATGCGGCGCATATAATTCGGTGTCGAAGGACATTGGTACGGCTCCAAGATGACGGACAGCGCTTCGCGATTAGCGCCCCTAAGCGGACGCTCATCCAATTGAAGCGCATCGTAGATGGCTTGGCTTTCAAGAAAAGGCAGCACGGAAACCCGCCAGGAAAAGTTGTTCCAAGGCCGCACGTTTTCCGAGCGCCACAAGGCGGGCAGCTCGCCGGCATGCTGCCCGGCGTAAAGATTCACGGCCACGCATTGCTGACGCAGATTGTTGGTGCAGTGCGTGCGGCGGGCTGATTCACGCGCCTGTTGAACCGCTGGAAGCAACAGCGCCACAATCACGCCAACAATCGAAATTACGACAAGCAGCTCGACGAGCGTCATCGCCCGCCGTGGCGATGCGGCGGCCGATTTCCAGCGACACGGCATAGCAGGGAAGTGAAGCAGCAACTTATCCACCTTCGAGTAACAGGATTCAAGCCGTTCGCTGCCCAAGTAACTCAATCGAAATGATGATACATCAGTTGTGGCCGATAAAAATTCGCGGCTCCATGGGAAGCGAGCACGCCTAGGCATCCCCTGTAATCTGCCCGCAGCCGATCGCTCGGAATCTGGCTCTTCTGCCGGCCGTCGCTGGTCAGCTCCCAAGCCGATGCGGGCATCCGTTTTCCACACCATATAATACCAGGCAATCCATCAACCCCAAGCATTACCTCCAATTCAAAACGCTTGCTTGAGGCGGTCACTGGCGCCCAAGCCCACAGCGTACGTTCTAACTGGATGTCGCCAGGCGCGCCACGCACCAAGACGTAACTCCATTGCAATACCCGTTGTGGCGAACCGTCCTCTGGGTTCGGAATAAATTCGATAAGATGAAAATCCTGGACCGGCAGCCGATTCTGCACGCGGCTGTGATGTCGGAAGAATACGCCCGCGCGGCAGTCCTCGGAAAGCAGATCGAAGCCAGTTCGCAACGAAAACGCCCCGACAAGCGGCTGACCCAGATTCACGAGCGCGTATCGGTCGGCGCGAATCACAATTTCAGCGTCTGCGGGTTGATGCGACCACTTCGCCTCGTTATCAAGCGACAGAAGAAAGTCAGACGATACCGGGACAAGTGATCGCCACTGTTCTGTAACAACCTTCGGATCGGATGTCCAAAAACGGCGGCTATATAATGCAGCCAATGTCGCGGCCGCTGTGCCACCTAAGAGCACTGTTCGGCGTGCGATTCGCGAGCGAGATGCCGCTTGCGAATTGCCAGCCGACGTTCCCGCTGCCGATTTTGGAGGTGACGAAGGCAGGCCGAGCGGACGCATCAACGATTGCAAATCGGCGCCGTTGGCGAGCGGCGTCAAGTCGACGAGCAATTCAGCCGTCGTCTGGTATCGATCCTTGGGCTGTTTCGCCAACAAGCGAATCAGCAGTTTCTCCAATTCCAATGTTACGCCCGCACGCAAAGCGCTAAGCCGTGGAATCGCAGCCGAAACATGGGCTTGCATCTTGTTTGAACACTCGTTCGGCAACGGATGAAACGGCGCGACGCCGGAAAGCATTTTGAAAAGAGCGCACCCCAAACTATAGAGATCCGCCCGCTCGTCAACATGCGGATAGTCGGTCCATTGCTCGGGCGCCATATAGTCGGCCGTCCCGCGCGGATTTTGTTCATCCCCCGGCAGCTGTACGTGGTGCACCACTACCAGGCCAAGGTCGAGCAATTTAATTTGCCCTCCGCAAGTCAGCAGCAGGTTGGATGGCTTC
>DASXWB010000373.1:0-3734 GCA_036503915.1 Lacipirellulaceae bacterium
TATCGACGCCGACGTCGCAGCCGCACGTCACAGCCACGAGCGCCAGCGCCGAGGTATGCGCGAGATTGAAGCGCAGCAGGTCACCATGAAGTTCGCCGAGCAGCGGTTTTCCAAAACGGTTGTAGGCAAGCGAGACGCTCGCCGCTGGCAGATCGAGATACTGGCCGAGCAATCGGCGCAGCGCCAGGCGCGAGGCAAGCAAGCATCGCCGGGGCGCGTCGAATCGAATCTGTTCTGCGCGCCTGCGTTCATCCTCGGAGAGGCATTCCAAAGATTCCGCGCTGGGGGCAATGTCGGCGTCGAACGGGATCGCCCAGATGTGTGCGTCGTCAGCCGACAAATCCTGTGGCCTGGCCAACTCGGGCCAGACGAGGCGCATTCCCGGCTGTTTGTCCGCAATTCTGGCGGCTTTGAACGTCTTGGACATTGTGAGTTGAGGGCGATGTTTATATCGACTGCGCAGAATCATGACGCTGATGCTTAAATCGTTGGCATTCTTGGAGATGCGGCCGATGAAATGCCGGCAGCGAGGTTACCTCGCCGGCCGCCGATCTACCCAGAACTCCGTTAGCGCCTAAAACCCCAACGTACTTCCGAATCCCAGGTTCTCCATCTAAAATAGAAGTCTTTGCCAGACTTATCCAGGACCGCCGATTCCAAGCGAGGCGCGGGAGTCCGAAGTCCCGCCGTAAGTTCGCTTTGCCTAATATTGTTTGCATTTCCTTTTGGCTGCGGCCTGGCCTGCCTTAACGTTCCGTTACGGACCGGAATGGCGTTTTGTGCCGGTTGCCCACTCCCGGTCCGACAACCGATCGAACGAACGGCTACGGCCATAATTGCAGATTGTAATCGATGATGGGAACTCAATCCTCCGGCCGCACGCTGCTGGAACTGCTGGCCAACCAGGCGGCCAATCAGCCCGATGGCGTCGCCTACGTGTTTCTCGATGAGCGCGACGGCTTGTCGGAAATCACGTTCGGACAGTTGGATCGGCGGGCCCGTGCTATCGCCGCCCGATTGCAGTTGGAGCTGCGCTGCGGTGATCGAGCGCTATTGGTCTATCCGGCCGGGCTGGAATTTATCGCGGCGTTTTTCGGCTGCCTGTACGCGGGCGTCGTGGCGGTGCCGGCCACGTATCCCAAGCCCAAGCGGCCCATGCCGCGCCTGCAGCGCATCGCCCTGGATTGCGACGCGCACGTGGCGCTGTCGACGGCGCAAACGCTGACAACGCTTGATCCGGAGCTGCTCTCGGCGGATGCCGCCACGAGCCAATGGATTGCCACGGATGAGCTTGCCGATGAGCTGGCCGACCTGTGGCATCGGCCGGTGCTCGTGGAAAGCGACCTGGCTTTCTTGCAATACACGTCGGGCTCCACGAGCGATCCGAAAGGCGTGATGCTCACGCATGGAAACCTGCTCAACAACCTGGAGTGCATCCGCCAATCGTTCGGCATCGGCGAGAGCGAGGATGATTTGATCTCGGCGACCGGCGTGTTCTGGCTGCCGGCCTATCACGACATGGGGCTTATCGGCGGCATTCTTACGCCGCTTTATATGGGTGGGCGAAGCGTGTTGATGTCGCCGGCGTCGTTCCTGCAGCGGCCAATGCGCTGGCTGCAGGCGATTCACGATTACCGGGCCACGATCAGCGGAGCGCCGAACTTCGCCTACGAATACTGCGTTCGCCGCACCACGCCCGAGGAGCGCGGCACACTCGACTTGAGCCGCTGGCGCCTGGCGTTTTGCGGCGC
Source organism: Lacipirellulaceae bacterium (assembly GCA_036503915.1). Taxonomy (GTDB): domain Bacteria; phylum Planctomycetota; class Planctomycetia; order Pirellulales; family Lacipirellulaceae; genus JABDGM01. Next base: position 1,752 of record DASXWB010000373.1, read on the forward strand.
CGAACCGATCCGCGCCGAAACGCTGCAGCATTTTGTCGATGCGTTCAGCCAGGCTGGATTTCGCATGGATGCGTTTTATCCATGCTACGGCCTGGCGGAGACGACGCTGCTTGCGGCCGGACCGAACTTTGAGGATGAGCCGCGCATTCTCACGGTGAACCGCACGGCGCTGGGCGAGCACCGCGTGGTCGAGGCCATCGGCGAGCCGGCGGAAATGACCCAGCGACTTGTCGGCTGCGGCCCGGCGGTGAACGGCCACGCGATCGTGATCGTGCGGCCGGAAACGGCTATGGAATGCGACGAGGACGAAGTCGGCGAGATTTTCATTCAAGGCCCGTCCGTCGCCCAAGGGTACTGGAACCAAGCCGAGGAAACCGAGCAGGTTTTTGGCGCGAGCGTGGAAGGTCACGAGGGGCGTTTTTTGCGCACTGGCGACTTGGGTTTCTTCCGCGATGGCGAGCTGTACATAACCGGCCGGCTGAAGGACGTCATCATCATCCGCGCCCGCAATCATTACCCGCAGGACATCGAGCAGAGCGCCGAAGAAGCCCATCCGGCCGTGCTGCCCGGCGCGGCGTTTGCGCTGGAAGGTGACGAGGGCGACGAGCAACTCGTGGTCGTGCACCAGATCGATCGTCAGTTTCGCGGGGCGAACATGGACGACATCGTGCGCGCGATTCGCCGCGCGATTGTCGAGCAGCACGAGCTCGACCCGCACGCCATCGTGCTCATCCGCCAGACGTCGCTGCCGATCACGTCCAGCGGCAAGGTGCAGCGCAACCTGTGCCGCGAGCAGTATTTGGCCGGCGAGCTGAAGGTGGTTCACTCCTGGACGAACCCGGCGCCGAAGACAGCGCCCGCAAAGGCGGCGGTCAATGGTCGAGTTGAAGTGCAGGTTCATACCGAAGGTGTCGCTTGGACGCGGAGCGACCAAAACGCCACGGCGGAGCGCAGCGCAAGCGTGGTCCCGAGCGCCATCGAGCTCGATCGCGCTGCCGAGCGAATCGAAGCGTGGCTATTGGACTGGATCGTGCGGCGGCTGGGGCTGGATGCGGCCGATGTCTCGCGCGACCGGCCGTTCGCTGAATTCGGCGTCGATTCGCTCACGGCCGTCGAGTTGAGCCAGGAGCTGGAAGACGAATTCAAGGTGCCGCTGCCACCGATCGTCGCCTGGAATTATCCGACGCCCTCTGCGCTGGCGCGCTACCTGGCTGAGCAGTCGTTCGCGCCGGCAGAGACCAACGGTGACGCCGAAAACGCCGACACAGCCGTTCCTCATGCCGGCGATGAGCGTCTTGCGGCGCTTTTGTCAGAGGTTGAGAACCTGTCCGAAGAGGAAGCGGCGCGGCTGCTGGCGGAGGAATAGCGAATTCACGTCTTTGCAGGCCCAAGGGGCCGTAAGTCCGATAGCCAGGGCATAAGCCCCTGGAAATGAGGCGGATTCGCTTCCAAGCCCCAACGGGGCGAAAGTGGCTACTGTCGCCCCGTTGGGGCTTCGCGCTTTCTGCGAATCTATCCAGGGGCTCACGCCGTGGGGCTATGAACAGTCGCCGCGTAGCGGCTTTTTCGGATGAGCTACAATAGAGATATGCGCTTCCGACTCGATTTATTACGAGCAATCGCCGTTACCGTGATTGCGGCTTTATCGTCCTATTCGGTCGACAATGCGACCGCGCAGATTTTGGAAGATGAGGACACTGCGGCGAGCGCCGCGCGCTTCGGCGAGGCGAAGACGATTCGCTTCCGCGTGGGCGCCGAGATCACGGCCAGCCGGGGCGCCTGCCGCGGCATCGTGGCGATGGTCACCGTGCCGCTGGAATGCCCGGAGCAGGATGTTGAAATCCTCAGCGAGGATTTTTCATCGGAAGTGGGCGAGGTGACCTACCGCATGCTGCAAGGCGGCGCGCGGCAGATGCTGATCTCCGTGCCGTTTCTGCCGGCGGGAGCTACGGCCCGCGCCTACATCACGACCGAAGTCACCAC
>DASXWB010000374.1:0-2013 GCA_036503915.1 Lacipirellulaceae bacterium
CAGCCGTGCGTCCAACTGCGCAAGCTCCCGCCCGCTGATGCCGCCGCGCTCCAAAAAAACTCCGCGCGGATCGTAGCGAATCGTGATCATGGGCGTAGATTTTAGCCAAGCGCACGCGACTCAACGAGGGGCTGAACAAAATAGCTCCCTTGCGGCCAAACACTTTTTTGCGACGATGAACAATCGGCTGTCAGCTATCGGCTGTCAGCCGGACGTTCAACTTGCACGCCTCCCTCTCGCCGATAGCCGAAAGCCGGAAGCCGATAGCCATGCCCGTGGACCTCCACAAACTCACCCGCGACCTGCACGTCAAGAATAACACGAAGATCGTCCTTTACGTGGCGGACGGACTCGGGGGGCTGCCGCAGCAACCCGGCGGATTGACCGAGTTGGAATCTGCCAACACCCCGAACCTCGATGCCTTGGCCAAGCGCGGCGTATGCGGCGGCAGCATCCCCGTGCTGCCGGGTATCAGCCCGGGCAGCGGGCCCGGCCATCTCGGTTTGTTCGGCTATGATCCACTTCAGTACCTCATCGGCCGCGGGGCCCTGGAAGCCACGGGCATCGGCTTCGAGCTGCAGAATGGCGACGTCGCCGTGCGTGCTAACTTTTGCACGCTCGACTCCAGCGGCAACATCATCGATCGCCGCGCAGGCCGGATTGCAAGCAATATCAGTGTACCCTTGGTGCACAAACTCAAGGAAGTAAAGATACCCGGCGTCGAAGTATTCGTTGAGCCTGTTAAGGAACACCGATTTGTTATTGTGTTCCGCGGCGCCGGATTGCGCCACAACGTCGACGATACCGATCCTCAGCGAACAGGCGTGCCTCCGCTCGACCCCGTGGCTATGGATAAAGAAAGCGAGCGAACGGCCGAAGTCGCTCGGCAATTCATCATCCAAGGTCGCCAGCTACTTGCCGACCAGCCCAAAGCGAATTGCCTCACGCTTCGCGGATTTGCAGGCAAGCCCGACCTGCCGAGTTACGAAGAGGTATATGGCCTGCGCGCGGCCGCCATCGCGGTGTATCCCATGTACAAAGGCCTGGCACGGCTCGTAGGAATGGACATCGTCGGCCAACCGCAAATGCTCGATGAGCAAATGACGCTCCTCGAGCAAAACTGGGCGAACTACAACTTCTTCTTCATTCACTTCAAATACACAGACAGCACGGGCGAGGACGGCGACTTCGCGGCGAAAGTCGAGCGCATTGAAGAGTTCGACGCCTCCGTGCCGCGCATCACGGCCCTCAACCCCGATGTGCTAATCGTCACCGGCGATCACAGCACGCCGAGCATGCTGGCCAGTCACAGCTGGCATCCGGTGCCTACATTAATTGCGGGCAAATTCTGCCGCACCGACGGCTGCCAGAAATTCGGCGAGAGCGAATGCGTTCGCGGCGGCCTCGGGCAGTTCGAGGCCAAGTATCTCATGACACTCGCGCTGGCTAACGCTAACCGATTAACCAAATACGGCGCTTAGGGGATGTGAGATGTTTGATGTAAGATCGAGGATGTTTAGTTCGCACGACCGTATTCTGACATCTTCTATCTAACATCAAACATCTTACATCTCCGCTTTCACCAGCCGCGCATCAAGCCAGTTCGCACGGTCCAGCTCATCACCGCGATCTGCGAAATCCACCGTCAAAGTCAATGCTTGCGCGCCGGCGACATCCACCGAGACCGGACGCGGCGCCTCGCCGCCTCGGACAATACCACTTGTAAACGCCACTTCCCACGCGCCCTCACGCTGCACGTAAACGCTGAACGTCACGCTGCCCCGAGTCCCAGCCGAATCATCGAGCGCCACGGCGGCGTCAAATCGGCGATAATTGCCGTTGAGACGATACGTTAGCCGAGCGGCTGAGTGCATGCCGACGCCCTTTAAGTACTGCTTGCCCCCGACGGAAAGCGGTTCACCCAGCACATTGCGGTCGCGCGCGTACGGCCACTCGATTGACAAATACGGGACGTGCCGGTAACCCTCGGGTTTCAAATCGGAAAGATAATCG
>DASXWB010000375.1:0-1834 GCA_036503915.1 Lacipirellulaceae bacterium
CCGGCCATGGCTCACCAGGCCGCGGCTGATGGCAAATGGGTCCCAAGCTCGGTCGATGGGCCCGTTATCCGTGAACAGCAGGCGCGCCCGGACGCCGGCAGCAATCGGTTGCGCCGCGGTGCCCATTTCGAATGCGCCGCTGCTGCCGATTACAATCGTGTCGGCGCGCAGCTCGGTGTTCCGCGTGGCGTCGAACGAAAGGGTGCCGTCGACTCGAATCGTGGCAATGCGCGTCGAAATCACTCCGTCGACGGTTATTTCCACGCCATACGGCACCAGAACACGCGCGCCGTCGCCCGGCACGATGCCGTCCTTCCAAGTTGTCGGCGACGTCCATGAGCCACTCGAAATAGCGATATGGGTTGCCTGGTCGTAGCGCACCAGCTCGAACAAGGCGAGATGCTCGCGCTGGTAGATCGGATTGTTGGCATGCGGGACGAGCGAATGGATCAGCTCATTCGTCTCCCGACCGGAAAATTGATCCAGCGAATCAATCAGCGCGAAGCCTTCCAGTTCGGGCAATTCGTGCACGATGTGTGGAGGCGCATGATGACCGGAACCGTGCTGATGATCGCCGCCGGGATTCTGCGGGGCAACAGGCGTATAAACTCCCATGTGTCCGGTTTGGAAGAACCAATCCTGCCCCGAGCCGCCATACAGGGCATCGGGCACTTGATCGTCGAAAACTGTCTTTTCGGACTGAAGGCGAGCGATGAAAAGTTCGTTGCTGATCTGGTTAACGCGCGATGTATAAGGCGTTGTTGAACCCCAGGCAAAGATAAGGGCCTGCAGGTGAGAGGAGTTCGCTTCGTGAACGGTCCAGCCGCCGACGAGGATGTCGTCATCGTTTTCGCCGTAGACGTCATCTTTACCTCGGCCGCCAAACAGAATATCGTTACCGTCGCCGCCCTGTATCCGGTCGTCGCCGTCACCGCCGTCGAGGAAGTCTGCCCCCGCGCCGCCGACGACGAAATCATCTCCGTCCCCGGCCGTGATAATATCGTGGCCCGCTCCACCCCAAAGCGCGTCGGCGTCGGCTTGGCCATACAGTTGATCGTTCCCGTCCTCGCCCTGGAGCACATCGTCGCCGTCGCCGCCTGTAAGCGTGTCGTCGCCGATTCCACCCACGAGCAAGTCGTCTCCATGCCAACCCCAGGCCAAGTCGTTGCCTTCATTTCCATAAATCAAGTCTTTGCCATCGCCGCCGTGAAGGTAATCGTTGCCGATGCCGCCCAGGATGTAATCATCGCCAAGGCCGCCCGAGATGAGGTCGTTCCTCGCGGCGCCTGACAGCCAATCGTCGCCTGCTTCGCCGAACAGCCGATCCGCGCCGTCCTCGCCGCTGAGCGCGTCCTTGCCGTTGCCGCCATAGAGGACATCGTCGCCGCTACCGCCGACCAGCGTATCATCACCGGCATGGCCATTGAGCACGTCGTTGCCATCTTCGCCGTAGATAGTGTCAACGCCGTCGTGGCCGAGCAGCGTGTCATCACCGATCCCACCTAGGATATAGTCGTTATCGAACCCGCCTAGGATGATGTCGTTCCCCGCGGCGCCTGAAAGCCAATCGTCCCCTGCGTCGCCAGAGAGCTGGTCGTTGCCTGCTTCCCCGCTTAGGGCATCTTTGCCGTCGCCGCCATACATGACGTCATCGCCACTACCGCCGATAAGCGTGTCGTCACCTAAAAGGCCTAAGAGAAAATCGTGACCGTCCTCTCCGTACAGCGTGTCAATTCCATCGTCGCCAACCAGCGTGTCGTCACCAATTCCGCCAAGCATGTAATCATCACCGGCCCCGCCAATGACAACATCGTTCCCAACGGCGCCTGAAAGC
>DASXWB010000376.1:0-2280 GCA_036503915.1 Lacipirellulaceae bacterium
AACAGGCCGATTAAAGCGGCTTTCGCGACCTTTTCGCGGAATTTGATGCCGCCACGAGTCCGACCTACCTTTTGTATGGAGGTGCAGTTTGCCGGTGCGCGCAAGTGGACTGGGCACTGTCCCCTCGCACGCACTTATCGATGGGTTCGCGCCATGGACTGACGGCGCCGCAACGGTTGAATCAACCGCTCACTTGCACGCTATGCTGCAAACGATGACTGATACTTTACACATAGATTGCGAGTCCATCCGGGCAGCATTCCATGAATGGCGCACGGAGCACGACTCGTTCGATGCGCAACTGACCGAATCGCTGTCGGCCTTGGCGGCGTACCAGTCGCATTTGGATGCCTGGCAGAAGCAGCTTGCCCAGGACCGGGATGAGCTGCGCCGAGCACGCGAACAATTCCAGCGCGAGCGCGACAGGACGGACGGCGCTCAAGCCGGGCAGGAAGCGAATTCCGCGGATGCGGCGGAACTGAGCGAAGCGCGGGAAAAGATCTCGGCGCTAAGCGCCAGCTTATTGGCTCGCACCGAGGAACTTCGGCAGATGGGTGAGCGGAGCTCGGAGCTCGCCAAGGAATTGGAAGTGAACCGCGCACGTGAAATGGAACTCAGCAAAGCGCTGGAGGAACAACGACAAGCACTGGAACAGGAGCGCGCGCACCGGGCCGAGGAGCTGCGCACCCTCGAGCGCCTGCAACAAGGAGCCGACGCGGTTCCTTCGGCTGAGAATTCGGCGGAAAAACTGGCCGCGTCGGCAGGCGTCGCGAACGGGGCCCAGCAACATGTCAGTGCGAATCCGGTACTCGGATCCATCGTGGAACAATTCGGAAAACTCAGGCAGCAGCGGGCAATGGATCGCCAGGCTCAAAGGAAAACAAGGTAAATCCCATGATTCGTCGGGTTCTTTCGCGTGCGTTCGGGCATCCGCGCGCACACTGGGCGGTCACTGGCGTGGCGTCGGTTGTTTTTGCCGTCGGCCTGTGGGGCCAACATGCGGCCTTAACGGCTGGTGGCGCCGTCGCTCTGTGCTTTGTGCTGCGCCGGATCGGCGTCGACTCACTTAATCGCGGCGGCTTCCTATCAAGCTGGCGGCGGCGCCGCAGCTTGTCTCACCATGCCCAAGACACCTACGCGCACGATAACGGCGGCAGCGCGAAGCGCAATGAAGCTGCAAGCGCAGCCGCACGCCCGCGGCAGAAACGCGACCAACACGGCCATCCGAAAAACACCGAAGCACTCGTCGAAGACATGCTGGCCACGGGCCGCTACGCACTGCTGTTGCGTCCCGAGACAAAGAGACATCTGTCGCAATTGCAGGTCGTGCGGGCAATCCGCGAGCTGGACGCGGCCATGGCCCTTGTGCCGGCCGGCCGAGTGCTGCTCGGACAATTGGCCGAGCAGTCGAACTCTACGTGCGGCGCGGCGGATGTCGATCCGAAGCTGGCGCGACGAAACCTCGTCAACGTCGAGCCGGCCTACATGGATCGTTTCTGCGTTACGAACGAGCAATATCAGCAGTTCATCGACGGCGGCGGTTACGAGCAGCTCGAATACTGGCATGAAGAGGCGCTGCCCGCGCTTTTGGATTTCGTCGATCAGACCGGCGCGCCGGGTCCGCGTTACTGGCACGATGGCCAGTTTCCCGCCGGCGACGGCAACTTGCCCGTGGTTGGAATCAGCTGGTACGAAGCGTCGGCCTATGCCCGCTGGGTCGGCAAGCGGTTGCCGACCGACGCTGAATGGACCAAAGCCGGCGCGTGGCCTGTGGAGTCCTCGCCGGGCCGCATCGCGCAGCGGCGTTATCCCTGGGGTGAGTCATACGACGTGCGGCGCGCCCATCTGTATGGCTCCGGCAAACTTGGGCCGGTCGCGGTGGACGAATATCCCGGCGGCACCAGCGTCGGCGGCATTCATCAACTAATCGGAAACGTGTGGGAGTGGACCTCCACGCCCCTCGTGGAACTCGGCGACCAGACACTGCACGTTTCCGAATCAGTGATCAGCATCCGCGGCGGCGCCTTTGACACGTATTTCGAGAACCAGGCCACCTGCCATTTCCAAAGCGGCGAACATCCGCTTTCGCGGCGGCCGAATATCGGCTGCCGGCTGGCGCTGGCCATGTCCGACTTGGAAGTTTCACCGCACGACGGCCAGACTGAACGCGCCGGCGATAAATCGGTTGCGGCCGCGCCCAAAACAAACGGCGTCGCGGCGACGTGTTGATATTCACCGGGTTACCGATTTCGACATTCGGGTTGGGGGGAATGCCCGCCG
>DASXWB010000377.1:0-11490 GCA_036503915.1 Lacipirellulaceae bacterium
CTGGCAGCGGCGTTCATCGACATCGATGAGAAAATCGTCCCGGATGACATCACCGTAACCGGCACGCTGCTTGGATTGATTCTGGCGGCGCTCGTGCCAATATCGCTGTTGCCTCACGTCGTGGCACGCGCTGGGCAACCGGTCGTCGGCGAAATGATCAAGAACGCGGCCGGCGGGCCGGCTCTCGGGCCGGGCGGGCCGCTATGGCTTGAACCTGTGACGGCCGTTGCTCCCGATGCCTGGCCGCCCAAATGGGGCCGGCCGCGCGAGTGGCGATCGCTCGCGGTCGGCCTCGGATGTTATGGGCTGTGGTGTTTCGCGCTGGCGCCGCGGATTTGGCGCGGCCGGCGCGGGCCGCTGTTCGCCGTGCAATTGATCGCACGGCGCGTGTGGACCGAGTTTCGCCGCCCGCCGCTGCGCTGGATGCTCGTGGCCGGAACTGCGGCGATCGTGTGCGTCTGGGCGCTAGGAGACGAAGCTTGGGCCGGTTTGCTGACCGCTCTGGTGGGGCTCGTGGGCAGCGGCGGAATTGTGTGGGCCGTGCGCCTCATCGGAACCGCCGCACTGCGCCGCGAAGCGATGGGCTTCGGCGACGTCACGCTGATGATGATGGTCGGCACTTTTCTGGGCTGGCAGGCTTGCCTGATTACGTTTTTCCTCGCGCCCTTCGCGGCAATCCTCATTGGCCTGGCCCAACTGATTCTGCGCCGCGAAGATGAGATTCCGTACGTTCCCTACTTATGTCTGGCCGCCGCGGTTGTCGTCGTGGCCTGGGCGCCCATCTGGTCGTGGGCCCGCGAGCTCTTTGCGGCCGGGCCGCTCGTGCCGCTGGCGCTGGTGATTTGCCTGGCGCTGTTGGGGGTGATGTTGGCCATCTGGCGCATGATTAAAACGGCACTCTTTGGCAGGGAAATATTTGACCACGGAGACACGGAAGACACGGAGAAGAATTCGAATAACCTATGATGAATAAAACCATATCACTTTTGGAGCGCTCCCCTTTGTTTATCATCCGATCTCAGTGCGCTCCGTGTCTCCGTGGTTAAATCCATTTGGTTTTTTTGCTAAGCAAGCGATGCGCTGGCCAATTGAGACGATTACGGATTGGGACGCCGGCCGCGAGCGAATCCGCGCGCGGCGGTATGGCGTGATCGAGACGATCGCAGGCGAACTTGTCGCAATTCATTTGCGGCCTTTGCCCAAGCTCTTTTCGTTGCCTGAGATTTTGCCATTGGGGTCGCGATACCATCGTCGAGGCGCGGCCGACCGCTGCCTTTTATATTACAACCAGCCGCGGCGCATGCCGAATTTCTTGGCGCTGAAATACATCGTTTCGACGGCCGGCACAAGCTATCGCACGTTCCGCGCGTCGCTCGTTGCGCTGGACGCCGTCGCGGCGCTCAAGCGCGTCGACGCCATCGTTTGCGACGCCGCCAACGCGCGGCTATCTGACCGGCTCATGGCCCGGTTCGGCTGGGAGCCGCATAAGCCGCAGCGCTGGCACCGGAATTACATCCGCCGATTCTACGGCGAGTATCCGGCAGGGCGAGTGCTTGCACCCGCCGATCAGACCGTTGAGCGTGCAGCGGCGGGTGCAAGCACCCGCCCGACTTCGTGAGACTCGCGCATCGGCGGCCTTGTCGCGGTAGCATCCAGTTGCTAGTATCCGCCGCTCTTCGACTCGAGCGCGACTGCTTGGGTCATTTCCGAACGCGTCGCCTAAATTTCGCCGCGACAGGGATCGTCGCTGTGTTACACGCTTTCTCTACTCGCACGGTCGTTTCGATCGCGCTTTTGTTCGCGGCGCTACTTGCGTCAGGCTGCGGCCAGCTTGCGTACGCGCCCGCCGGGCAGCAGGCAGCAGTAACGCTCTCGCCGGAACAACAAACGGCCTTGGCCCAGCAAACTCAGCAGTATCAGCAGCGGGCCGCCTCGCTCGACCGCAGTAATCAAGAGCTCGAATCGCTGCTGGCCCAATCGCGTCAGCAAATTCAGTTGTTGGAAGAACAGGTTCGGGCCACCCAAACGCAGCTTCGCGACACGACCGACCGGCTCGCCGGCGTGCAAGCCGACAACGACCAGCTTCGCAACCGCACGACCGCGCTGGCGGCAAGCGTCGAAACGCGCAGCCAGGCCGAGATCCGCGCAAACAACACATTGTTGCGAAGTCTTTCGATCACGAATCTGCCCGGCATCAATGTGCGGCAGGACGGCGACGTGATTCGCGTCGAGCTGCCGGCCGATCAGCTCTTTAATTTCAGCACGGCCCAATTGAAACCGGGGGCGGATGGCCTGTTGCGCACGGTGGCCGCGGATTTGACGCAGCACTATTCACAGCAGATGATTGGCATCGAAGGCCATGCCGATGGCAGTCCGGTCGCTTCGCCGCAATTCCCGACGGATCAGCATCTGTCGGTCGCCCAGGCGATGGCCGCCTACGATGTGCTGACCCGCGCCGGCGGCATGCCGCCCCGACAGCTGTTTGTCGTCGGCCATGGCGGCAGCCACCCCATCGCTTCGAACGCCACGGAGGCCGGCCGGGCACGAAACCGCCGCATCGAGCTGGTCATCTATCCCGAGACGATGCGAAGGTAGGTGTCGGGTGTCCGGTGTCGGGTGTCAGGTCGTGGTTCTGACACCCGACACCTGAAACCCGACACCTAGACTCGCTCGTCGCGCGAGCCGAGAATGGAAGTAAGCTTCCACATTGAGAGCGCGTCTTCGTCCTCCCGCCATGATCGCCATCGTTGACTACGAGATGGGAAACCTTCGCAGCGTGCAGAAGGGGTTCCAGCACGTCGGGCACTCGGCAACCATCACGAGCGACGCGGCCGTACTTGCCGATGCGAAGAAAATCGTCCTGCCGGGCGTGGGCGCGTTCCGCGACGCGATCGCCGCGCTGCGCGCGCGAAAGCTTGTTGAACCAATTCGCGACGCGGTCGCCGCCGGCAAGCCCTTTCTGGGCATCTGCCTTGGGTTGCAGCTCTTGTTCGACAAAAGCTTTGAAGACGGCGAGCACGAGGGGCTGGGATTGATTGCAGGCGACGTTGTGCGGTTCCGCCTGTCGAACGGGTACAAGGTCCCGCACATGGGCTGGAATCAGGTGCGCTTCCGCCGCCGCTCGCCCGTGTTTGAGGGCATCGACGATGGCGCGCACTTCTATTTCGTTCATTCCTATTATGTCGCGCCGCGGGACAAGCACATCGTGGCCACGGAGACCGATTACTCGGCTCCATTCTGTTCCAGCATCTGGCGCGACAATTTGTACGCCGTGCAGTTTCATCCCGAGAAGAGCCAATCGACCGGCCTGCGCCTGCTGAAAAACTTCGCAGCACTCTGAGCCGCGCAGCGGCGGAAGCGCTTAGCCGTGGGTGACAACCCACGGTCCCGAGTCGCGATTCTCTCCGAAGCCGCGTAGCGGCGACACCCGACGCGTGTCGCCGCTGCGCGGCTTGCTCCACGGTTGTGATCCGCTTCGGTGGGCTTACGCCCACCGCTAAGCGCTTTTCGCCGCTGCGCGGCAAATCGAGCACCGGCGTTTGCAGATTTTGCGGCACACGACTTGTTGGCACACCAGTCGTAACTCCTTACCGGCACAGCCACTTAAAGCCTTCGCCCCTTGAAACGCGCCGCCGGCTGTGGCATATTTGACGTTCTGTCGCTTCTCGAGCTCGCCCGGCCGATCGGCCGCGGCCTTTGACGGAACGAACTCCATGCAAGTCTGGCCGGCGATTGATCTTCGCGGTGGAAAGTGCGTCCGGCTGCGGCAGGGCGACTACCAGCAGGAGACCGTCTTTGCCGACGACCCGGCGGCGGTCGCCAGCCGGTTTGTCGACCAGGGCGCCCGCCATCTGCACATCGTCGACCTAGAGGGCGCCCGCGAGGGCCTGCCGGTGAATTTGCCCAGCGTCCAGGAGATACTCTCCGCGGTCGATATCGAGTGCGAGCTTGGCGGCGGGATTCGCGACGAGCAATCGGTGCGCGAGCTCTTGGATTTCGGGCTGTCGCGGCTGGTGATCGGCACCTCCGCGCTGGTCGACCCGGAGTGGTTTCGCGAGGCCTGCCGACAGTATCCCGGCAAACTGGTACTTGGCATCGATGCACGCGACGGACTCGCGGCAACCGACGGCTGGCTGAACACCAGCCAGGTGACGGCGATTGACCTGGCGCGGCAATTCGCCGGGGAGCCGCTGGCGGCGATTATTTACACCGATATCGCCAGCGACGGCATGCTGGCCGGCCCCAATATCGCGGCGATGGCTGAGATGCAATCGGCCGTCAATGTGGCCGTAATCGCGTCCGGCGGCGTCACCACAGTCGAAGACATCGCCCGGCTGGCCAAGGCCGGCCTCGCCGGCTGCATCATCGGCCGCGCACTTTACGAAGGAACGCTCACGCTGGCCGAAGCGATCCAAGTCGCGGAGTCTGGCAACGGAAAAAGCACACATTGAATTATCACGGCGAGCCCGCTACAGCGGGCGGGAATTAGTTTTGTAGGTGAGTAGGTGAGTAAGTGAGTAAGTGAGTACGTCACACGTCGGTGCCTTACTCACTTACTCACCTACTCTCTTACTCACCACACCCAGGGAGTCATCATGGCCAAAAGCGCCGAGGACATTCGCAACATCGCCGTTTGTGGGCACGGCTCGTCGGGCAAGACCACGCTTGTCGATCAGCTCCTCGTAAAGACAGGCGCCGTCTGCGGGCAACCAAGCGTCGACGCCGGCACGAGCATCTGCGACTTCGACGAGGAGGAAAAGCATCACAAGCATTCGGTCGAGGCCTCGATCGTGCATTTCGATCACGCCGGCAAGCGGTTCAACGTGATCGACACGCCCGGTTATCCGGACCTGATCGGTCAAACGATCGGCGCGCTGCGAGCGGTCGAAACCGCGCTCATCACGATCGATGCGCACGCCGGCATCAAGGTGAACACGCGCCGTGTGTGGCAGGAAGCAGGCGACGCCGGGCTGGGGCGCATCCTCTGCATCACCAAGCTCGACACGGACAACATCAATTTCCCAAACCTTGTCGACTCCATCAAAGAAGTGTTCGGCACGCAGTGTGCGCTGTTCAACGTGCCGCTGGGGCAGGGCCACACCCTCAAAGGGGTCGTCAGCACGATCGACGTGCCCAAGGACACCGCGGAAGCGCTCGTGAATCCGGCCGAGATCAGCGAATCGGTAATGGAATCGATCATCGAGGCCGACGAAGCCGTGATGGAGAAGTACTTGGAAGGCGAAATGCCCTCGCGCGAGGAGCTGGCCCGCTTGTGCTCCGAAGCCGTGCGCCAAGGCACGCTCACGCCGATCGTTTGCGTCTCGACCAAAACGGGAATCGGCCTCGATGAACTGCTGGCCGTTCTCGCGCAAGCCTCGTTGCCGCCGGCGGCCGTGCCGCGAACGGCCAAAAAAGACGGCGACGATGTGACGCTCAAGGCCGATGCCGGCGCGCCGCTTGCCGCGCAAGTTTTCAAGACGCGCATCGACCCGTTCGTGCAGCGGCTGAGTTACATCCGCGTGTATTCCGGAACGCTCAAGAAAGACAGCACGGTGTCGTCGCCGGGAGCGCGCAAGGGCGTCAAGATCGGGCCGCTGCTCTCGGTGCAGGCCGACAAGACCACGCCCGTCGATCAGGCCACCGCGGGCGACATCGTGGCCGTGGCCAAAACGGAAGACTTCCACACCGGCACGTCGGTCGGCGAAGTGGAGCTGCCGCCGATCAACTTCCCCAAGCCAATGGTGGGCCTGGCGGTGACTCCCAAGGCCCGCGGCGATGAGACCAAGCTTTCTGGTGCCTTACACAAGATCACCGAGGAGGACCGCACCGTTCACGTCGAGCACGACCAGGAAACCAAGGAGATGGTTTTCACGGGTATGAGCGAGCTGCATCTGCTGCTGCTGCGCGAGCGGCTCAAGCGGCGCGACAAAGTGGAAGTCGAAACGCACGAGCCGAAGATTCCCTATCGCGAAACCATCCAGAACAACGCTGAAGGCAGCTATCGGCACAAAAAGCAATCCGGCGGGTCAGGCCAGTTCGGCGAGGTGCACATCCGCATGTACCCGTTTCCGGAAGGCGCCAAGCCGGAGGAATTCGCCACCAAGGAACGCTTCCCGCAGCTTAAGAATTTTCACTATCACGAGAAGAATAACTTTCTGTTCGTAGACACAGTCGTGGGCGGCACGATCCCGGGCAACTTCATGCCGGCGATTGAGAAAGGCTTCTTGGAGAAGATCAGCTCCGGTGTCGTGGCCGGCTACCCGGTGCAAAACGTGTGCGTCGAAGTGCATTTCGGCAAGGACCACCCGGTCGACTCGAACGAAACGGCGTTCCGCATCGCCGGGCGCCAGGCGTTCGCCAACGTGTTCCGCGAAGCGCGGCCAAGCCTGCTGGAACCGATCGTGAAGTTGGCGATCACCGTTCCGGTGGGCAACGTGGGCGATGTGTCGAGCGATCTTTCCGGCCGTCGCGGCCAGATGGTCGGCATGGACTCGGCCGGCGGCGGCATGACCACGGTCGAAGCCACCTGCCCACTGGCCGAGGTGATGACGTACGCCCGCACGCTTTCTTCAATGACGGGCGGGCAGGGCAGCTACACGATGGAATTCCATCGCTACGACGTCGTGCCGCCCAACATCCAGCAGCAGATCGTGGCCAAGGCAAAGCTCAAGGTAGAGGAAGAGTAACGCGCGACAATCGCTGCCGGCTCGTCGTTTGCGGCATCGCGGCGGCGGTTCTAAATCGGCATGATGCTTGCACTGTTTATACTGGCGAAGGCTAGGCTTCGTTTATTTCCTGCCACAGTGCTTCGCATCTATGTCGCAGCTACCTGCCCAGGCTGACGCCGCTCAACCCAAGCTCGAGGCGTCGGCGAATAAGGGCATTCGCGCGATTCTTGTGACCGTGGCCGTGAGTTTCGCGTTGGGAGCGGTGAAAATCATCGCTGGTCTATTGGGCCACTCCTACGCTCTGATCGCCGACGGCGTGGAGTCGCTACTCGATGTGGTCAGTGGCATGATGGTGGCCGGCAGTCTCAAGCTTGCGGCCCAGCCTCCCGATGAGGAGTATCCATACGGCTATGGCAAAGTTGAGCCAACCGCCGCGACGATGATTGCCGCCGGCCTGCTGGTTGCGGCGACCATTATTGCCATTCAGAGCGTGCGCGAGATTCTTAATCCCCACGAAGCGCCAGCGCCATTTACTTTGTTTGTGCTCATCGCGGTGGTCGTGATCAAAGAGGTTCTCTTTCGCGTCCTGATCCGCACGGGTGAGTCGATCGCAAGCAAGGCGATGCAAACCGACGCCTGGCATCATCGCAGTGATTCGCTCACGTCGATGGCGGCGTTCATCGGGATTTCAATCGCTCTGGCGATGGGCAAGGGTTACGAAAGCGCCGACGATTGGGCCGCGCTGTTCGCGGCCGGCGTCATCGCCGTCAACGGCGTGCGCCTGTTTCGCCGGGCCGGTCGCGAGATCATGGATGCGTCGTTGCCGGAGAAAGTCGTGGACGACATCCGCGAAATCGCCCGCCACGTCGACGGCGTGGCCGGCATCGACATGTGCCGCGTGCGCAAAAGCGGCCTCGGCCTGTGGGTCGACATCCACGTCGAAGTCCACGGCGACATGACCGTGCGCGACGGCCACGAGATCGCCCACCGCGTGAAAGATGCCCTGGTCGACTCGAAGCACAACGTCATGGATGCGGTGGTCCACATCGAGCCGATGGATTCCGAGTGACGCACTGCCGATGTCTCGAAAGTCACTGGATTCGCCGGAAAATTTTTGCCTCCGCGCGAGCCTTCTGCTAGGCTAGAGCTTCCCACCCGAAGCGGGGGGATCGGAAAAGAAGAGGCGTGCGTTGTCCTGGGCCCGGTTCTTGGGAGGCTCCTCGCATGCCTATTGAATTTGCGTGTCCCGAGTGTCATCGCGGCTATCGCGTCAAGGATGAGTTTGCCGGTAAAACGGCCAAATGCGGCAAATGCGGTCATCGCATGCGCATTCCGCAAACGGCCCAGTCGCAGTCCGCTCCCGCAACGTCCTCATCCACAAGAGCACCGGTTGTTGCCGGCTCGCCCAAAGTCGCTGCCGGTTTGCCGAAGGCGCCGACAAAATCAAGCGGCCAATCCTCGATGAGTATTTGGCTCGATGAGGAATTGGAGGCGTCGCAGCCGGCTGTCGCCTCCGCGCCAAAAGCGCCAAAAGTTGCCGGCGCGACTTGTCCTGCTTGCGGCGCGACCTTAGCCGCCGGCGCCGTGCTGTGCGTGGCCTGCGGTTACGACACACGAACTCGTTCAAAGCTTCAGACGCAACACCTTGAACCGGCCGCGTCGCCGGCGAAGAAGTCCAAACGTCGATCAAAACTTGACTCGGCCGCGAGTCTATTGCGCGGCACTGTTTTCAGCTTCATTGGCGCGATGCTGGGGGCCGTGATTTGGGCGGTCTTCACGTACTTCACGCTGTGGGAGCACAGTATCATCGCATTGGGGCTTGGCGGGCTCGCCGGCCTGGGCATGGCGCTGGGCCACGATGATGACGATGGCACGATCGCAGGGATCATCGCGGCGTTTATGTCGCTGGCGGGCATTTTTGCGGCGAAGGTGTTGATCATCGCATTCGTCATACTGCCGGCGCTCGCCGAATTGTTTGCGGAAGTGGAACAAAACGCCCTGGCGGAGCAAGCCCAAGCACAAGTAGCGGCCCTCGACGACAAGAAAGTCGAACCAGCTATTGACATAGCGGAGGGTGCCCAAGAGGCCGTGGCCGACGATGTTGCTGATGACAACCGCATCGATGATGCCGACGCGGAACGCGACGAAGATGCTACTGGATTCATCGGCCTATTGTTTGCCTCAGTGTTTTCTCCGATCGATGGTATATTCATTTTGTTGGCGTTTTTTACGGCCTATAAACTTGGCAGCGGCCAGATGACCGATTGAGCGTGTTCCGCAAGCATCATGTGGGAGGCGACGCCGATGCCCGTTTGCGCACGACACGCGTAATCAGCGTCGGAGACGCCTCCCACACTTCGGAAACAGTAAACGCAGCGGAGCGACTCGCGTCGCTCCGCTGCGTTCCGCACTGCCCACAAGCTTTTCAGCGCCTGCGACGCATGCCGCCGCACATTGCCAGCGCGCCCAGCACAATGATTGCCGACGCCGGCTCCGGAATCGCGAGAAACTGGTACACGATGCCACCCGTGCCGTTTGGCGGCGTGTTGGTGACCATCGCGTAAATCTCACCGTTACCGTCTTCGCCGAAGCCGTGCACCGTGAGGCCGTCCGGCAACTTGTCGTCTACAAATTGCGGAATCGAGAATTCCTTGATCTCGGCCGTCTGCAAATCGGCGTAAAACAGTCGGCCATCGATTCGCGGTTGTCCGCCTTGGGATGGCGTGAGCGCCAAATCGCCGAACACATACTTGCCGAACAGTTCTGGAATGAGCGACCCGCGATAAACGAAGCCGCCGGTGATCGAAATGCCGTCCTGGTGATCGTACTGCAAGCTGTTCGCTCCGTTGCGGATTGGATCGATCAGGCCGGCCGGCGCTCCCGGGCTGTGATTGCCGGGCGGCGGAGTGCCGACGCCGCCGTTGACGCGATCGAATAACCATTCGCCTTCCTTGACCGCCCAGCCGTAATTGCCGCCGGCCGTGACGCGGTTAATCTCCTCGATGTCGCCCTGGCCGACGTCTGCCAGGATCAGGTCGTGCGGGGCCTGCCGGTCGAACGCGAACCGGTAGGGATTGCGGAAGCCCAGCGCCCAGATTTCCGGGACAGCGCCGGCAGTGGTGAGGAACGGATTGTCGGCCGGAATGCGGTACTGCCCGTTGCTGCTGACGGCGTTCGGGCTGCCGGTGGTCAGCGTGGGGTTGATCGGGTCGATGCGAATGATCTTGCCCAGCGGCGTCGTCATGTTCTGTGCGTTGCCGCCCGGTTCGATATGGCTGTCGCCGACGTCGCGGGCGTTGCCGCCGTCGCCCAGCGCGAGATACAAGTAGCCGTCGGGACCGAACGCGATCGTTCCGCCGTTATGGTTATTCGCGTTCTTGCCGAATGACACGATCTCGCGGCGCGACGCCGGGTCGACGACGTTCGGGTCGGTGGCCGACATTTTGTATTCCGAGATCAGCGTCTTGAACCCTTGCGCGGCGTTGTTGGGCGCGACGAAGGTCGGCCCCGCTCCAAGCGCTTCGGTCGTAAACGTGTAAAGCGTGCGATGACCGAGGCTCGCCGGGTCGTTGAACCCCGGGTGGAACGCCAGGCCCAGGAAGCCGCGCTCGTCGTTGGCATTGGTCGGAACCAGCGGGCCGGTGCCGGTGTTCGACACGAGGTTGCGAAGATCGAGCGCGCTGCCGGGCATCAGGCTCGGGTTCGCGCCGGTCTCGAGAATTCGCAACAAGCCGTTCTGCTCGACGACGAACAGGCGGCTGGTGTCGCCCGGCGGGCTGATGCCGTAGTCCGGGGCGGCCATGCCGGTGGCCACGGGTCTTAAGCGAATCTCGATGTCGCCCTTGGGGATCGAGGGCAGGTAATCGAGCGGTTGTGCAAGCGATGTTGCCGGTGCAAAGACAACCAGGGCAATACAAATAGTCCAACAGATCCGCATCATGGCGCTCCTCATTTTCTCACAGGGTGAATGGCTCTGCCCAAAGAAGAGCTTGTGGGAGGCGTCTCCGACGCCGATCTTTCGTTGCTACACACCCGGTCACGAGGTGCAGCCGACATTGGGGTCAGAGACCCCTCCTACAAAGCAGCCTTGGACAAAGCCGAAAGTTCATTCTGGCCCGCTGTGGAAACCGAGTTGCATGCAAACCGGCGCGCAGAATCGCATAATCCTTGCCCACGATCAGCAATTGGCATGCAGCGCCTGCATTCTCAGCCGTCATCCTGGACGGCCGTGCCGCGAACGCGCGCGGGGCGCGGCGAGGCAATCGTTCGTGTCCTGTCGCTAAACCCAAAGCACCTGGTTTGTGGCCCGAGAAAACCAAGACGCGGTTGCTGGCCCAGAATCGCGACTGGACGCCCCCTATCTTAGCCGGGCAAAACTGGTTGTCAACCAGGCCGCATGCGGCCCTGGACCGGCGACAAATATCAAATAAACCGCCAAGATCGCCAAGGAAGCCGGTTGGGCCCGATAGGGATTCTTGGTTCCCTTGGCGTGCTTGGCGTCGTTGGCGGTTTCATATTGTCAGGTGGCTTTATTGTTGGTTGCCATTTCTGTGGGAAACTGCGAAGGCGCTCAAAACTCCCTCCCATATTTTTGAGCACCTTTGTGTGATGCGGCTGGGTGGCTGGGGCAACGCCCCAGCATTGCTGAGACTCGCTGGGGCGTTGCCCCAAGCACCCGCGCCATGTTTTTCGAACATGCTCTCGATTGTTGAATTTCGCCCCACTAATATTTTTTCTTTTTTTCGTGGGGCGATATTCGGCCAATTTCGCCCCAGGGCGGCCAGCGCAAGTCGTTTGCGCTTGGCGGTTAGTGCGCGGGGGT
>DASXWB010000378.1:0-7372 GCA_036503915.1 Lacipirellulaceae bacterium
AGCCGCTCGGCGCTTTGGAGAAGTTCGATGCGCTTTGCCTTATCCGGCTCGCGCGCCGCCTCGGCGATCAGCTTGTCATATTCGGCGTTGCTGAAACCAGTGCAATTGTTTTCGCCGTCGGTGACGAACAGGTCGAGGTACGTGTTCGGGTCGATATAGTCGGCGACCCAGGCGCGACGCGACACCGTGAAGTTCAGCTGCTGCTGGGCGTCTTGAAACGAGCCCCATTCTTCGTTGCGCAGAGAGGCCGATATTCTGAGTTCGCGCTGCCATTGTTTGCGCAGCAGTTCGGCGATGGCCTGGTGGGCCTGATCGGTGTTGTACAGAATCTCGATCTTGGGAAACCCGCGGCCGTCTGGGTAACCCGCTTCGGCCAAAAGTTTGCGTGCCGCATCGGGATCGCGCGGCTTGCAAAGCTGCTCCTGGTAGTCCGGCATCACTGGCGGCACGAGGCTGTACGCAGGATCTTCTCCCGCTCCGGTGGCAATGCGCGTGATCTCGTCGCGATCCACGGCCATGGAAAGCGCCTGGCGAACGCGCTTGTCGTCGAGCGGCGGGCGCGTCGTATTCAAGAGATAAAAGTACGTCGTCAGTTGCGGCGATGGGTTTACGTCATTCGGAGGCGGATCGCGCTTCAGAAGCTCGCGCAGCACTTCTGCGGGCGGCACCGGAACCCAATCCGTCACGCCGGTCATGTACAGATTCAACGCCGTGGTGCGGTTATCCACGGAGAGCGCGTCGATTACGTTCAATCGTATGTTCTTGCGGTCCCAATAGTGCTCGTTGCGCTCGAGGCGAATGCGATCTCGCAGCCGCCGGCTGACAAGCCGAAACGCCCCGTTGCCGACGATGTTTTCTGGGCGCGTCCAAGCCGGCGAGCCGTGCCGCTCCAAACAGCCCTTATGGACGAACGAAAACGGATAAAAGGCCAGAAGTTGAAGGAAGTATGGCGTCGGATTCTCCAGGCGGATTTCGACGGTGCGGTCGTCGAGCGCACGGACTCCGACTTCTCGGAAATCAAGCAATACCTGCCGGCAGTGTTCTACACCGGGAGGAATGGCTTTTTTTTCGTCGGCCACCTGAAAACGGTGTTCGCTGCTGCCAATCTTGACGACGAAAACCGGATCCTCGCCTTTCGATCGATCCGACTTGCCTGCGGCCTTCGGCTCGGCGCGCACGAGCGTGCCCAACAGCAACTGTCCGCGGACCGTGTTGGGCGAACCCTCTGAGGGATTCAGCTCGACTTCGACCTTGTCGCCCGGCACAAGGGAACTTCTCGATAAGGTATACCGCCTGGCATTGACAATGTACCAGCCCTGGTATGCGTACCGCGAGAAAGTTTCGGGCGCGATCAATCGACGAATGGAGTACAAGCAATCGGCTGCCATCACAGGATCGCCATTGGACCAGCGGGCATCGTCTCGCAGATGAAACGTGTAAGTTCGGCCGTCTTCGGAGATTTCCCATCGCTTGGCCACGCCCGGTTCGGCCGCGTTATCGCTGGCGCCCAAGCGCGTTAACCCCTCGAAAACGGCCAACGCAATCCGCCCCTCCGGCTGCCCCGTGATGAGCGCCGGATCGACCGTTGCAACCTCCGTTTCATTGACGAACGTGAAGTCGGCCGGCGGCAGGCGGCTGCCGTACACGGCCCAGCCGACGGCAGCCAGGCCGCCAAGCAGCATCACAATCAAGAACCAGGTTCGTCCAAACATAAGCTCAGCTTACCGGCGCCAATCCATTTGGCCAACGACGATTCAGCGAATTGGCCGCGGACCTTGCCCAGTGTGTATGCTCGCGATACCGTCGAAGTTATGCCCGAGTTTGCTCATCAGCGCCACAAACCGACGCGAGAACTACTTCGGCCGCGCGAGATCGTGCTCGTCTGCGCGCCGATGAGAAGTAACGTAAACTTATCGCGAATTGCGCGCGTCGCCGGGTGCTGCGGGCTGGAGCGGATCATCTGCATCGGCACTGCCAGGCTTGACCGCAAAATTGCGCGCGATAGCGCTGATACTCTTCACATCGAAGTGCATCGCTCGCTGCCACCGGTGATAGAACGATTAAAAGAAACAGGGCACCGATTGGTCGGGCTGGAGCAGACGAGCAACTCGCAGAATTTGCACAAGTATCAATTCGCACGCCGCACGGCGCTGGTGATCGGCAACGAGCGCACCGGCCTGGCCGACGACATATTGGCGAAACTTGACGATGTCGTCGAGATTCCCGTTTGGGGTCTGCCGTATAGCTACAACGTCGCCAGCGCCGCGACCATGGCACTTTACGAATATTGCCGGCAGTTTCCCGATGGATGAGTAGGGTGGGCATCGCCCACCAAATGCAGCCGCTCCGATGACTGTGGTGGGTGGTGCCCACCCTACGCGGAAGACGTCCGAGGCACAACGATCGTCCGGCCGACGAGCTTGCCGGCGAGAATCTTCTCGACGCGATCGGGCAACTCATCGAGAGTGATTTCGTGCGCAATATCGTTGAGCCGTTCGACGCGCCATGGGCCAGCCAGTTTCTGCCACATTTCGACGCGCTGCGGGCGCGGGCATTTGGCCGAATCGATGCCGGCCAGCGTCACGCCGCGCAGGATAAACGGGTACACGGTGAGCTGAAACTCAGCGCCTGCTACAAGCCCGCAAGCGGCCACGCAGCCGCGATGCTCGATCGATCGCAGGATCGTGGCTAATGGTTTGCCGCCGACGGTATCGACGGCGGCGGCCCACCGCGATGCAAGAAGCGGCCGGTCGCCGTTGTCAGTCACCTCGTCGCGCCCAAGTATTCTCTTCGCGCCGAGTCGGCGAATCCAATCTTCTTGCTCGCGCTTGCCGGTGACCGCTTCGACTTCGTAGCCCAGCTTCGCGAGAATCGCGACGGCGAGCGAGCCCACGCCGCCTGTTGCGCCGGTGACGACTACTGGGCCGCGGCCAGGTCCGATGCCGCGCTCAACGATCGCCGTGACGCACTGGGCCGCGGTGAAGCCGGCAGTGCCGTAGGCCATTGCATCGCGAAGCGATAAGTCGGCGGAGAGCTTTACAATCCAATCGGCCGGCACGCGCACGTAGGCCGCAAAGCCGCCCCAATGGCCGGCGCCAAGCTCGTACCCGGTGACCAGGACTTCGTCGCCGGGGCGAAAACTGTTCGAGGCGCTTTCGACTACCACGCCTGCGCAATCGATTCCTGGCACGTGCGGAAATGTGCGCACGACGCCCGGATGTCCCTGGCAGGCGAGGGCGTCTTTATAATTCAGGGACGAATAGGCGACACGGATCAGCGCGTCGCCGTCCGGCAATTGGTCCTGCGTGATTGCTTCGACCCGCGCTGTCGCCTTGCCATCCTCGCGGCGTACGAGATAGCAGGGAAACGACGTCGATGACGAAATCGAGAAGACCAAGGTTTTGCCTAGCGCGTGCTCAGCTATTTCAGATCAATCGGCAGCTGATCGATTTTGGCCGCCAGGATAAAATCGTTCTCCGACAGGCCGCCGATGGCGTGCGTCCACAGCTCGACCGACACGTTGCGATAACCCTCGATGTGCAGGTCCGGATGATGGCCATCATCCTCGGCCAATTCCGCGCAGCGATTGAAGAAATCCATGCCGGCCATGAAATTCTTGACCTTCCAATCCTTGCGGATGCGCTGGCCGTCGTGCGTCAGGCGCCAGTCATTGAGCTGCTTCAGTTGCGATTTCGCTTCCTCCGGCGAGTAAGGTTCGACGCCGCCTTCGCACGGCGCGCACTTCTTCTTGACCAACTCCGCCGGTGATTGTGGCGATTGAACGGCCATGGAAACCTCCGTTTGTTCAGAATGGCAAGAAATGTCTGGCTTCCCGTGAACAATTATCCGCTGTGTGCGTATTACGTCAAACGGCCTCGGCAATCGGCGGGATTGCACGCTCGCCCTACGAATTTGCGCGCCCGTTGTCGCGCGCGGCAGCAGCCGAATTAAGCTGAACGGAGACAGTTCGGTCCCCCGGGTTTGCTTTTCTTTGCGCGGGAGTTCTCCATGCTCGGCTGGCTCACGAATCTGGATCGCCTGTTGCGCGGCGACGTCACCCGCCCGCAAGATCTTCGCGACGGCCGGATCAACCTCGACGCGGGCGGACTAGCAATCATCATCGTGCTGCTGGGGATGATTTATGGTTTGTGCATGGGTTCGTACTCCATGCTAAAGGAAGTGCCCGAAGCGCTCGCCGCCGATGACCCTTACATGCGATACAAGCAATTGGTCGCGTCGGCGATCAAAGTGCCCGCGCTGTTTTATTTGACGCTGCTGGTCACGTTTCCGTCGCTCTACGTTTTCAACGCCCTCGTAGGGTCGCGGTTGACGCTCGCGAACGTGCTGAAACTCTTAGTCGCATCGCTGGCGGTGAATCTGGCTGTTCTGGCGTCGCTCGGCCCGATTGTGCTTTTCTTCTCGTTGACCACAAAAAGCTATCCGTTCATTCAGCTGCTCAACGTGGCAGTGTTCGCCGCGGCGGGCGTGCTTGGACTGATCTTCCTGCGTCAAACGCTACATCGGCTGACGACTGCCGGCGAAGTTTCAATTCCTTTGCAAAACATGAACCCGGAAGACGAGCCGATAACCGCTACGCCGCAAGAAAGTGAAGCGGTCGACGTTAGTCCGCGAAGCCCGCTCGATATGCCCTCGGGCCAAACGCTCGGACGGCATACGCGATCGGTATTCGCCAGCTGGATGGTCGTTTTTGCACTGGTTGGGGCGCAGATGGGCTGGGTACTGCGGCCGTTTATTGGCAGCCCGCACTTGCCGTTCACCGTGTTCCGCGAACGAAAGTCAAATTTCTTCCAGGCGGTGATCAACGCGCTGGAAGGTTTGTTTTCCGGCGGATGAAGTAGATGCACGCTTTCTTTACAGCGGCCGACGACGTGCTGCGGCAGGCGCCGTGGGTCACGCGGCAGCTCAACTCACGACGGGCGATACTTCGGCTTGCGGCCTATCTCGTTGTGTTTGGGCTGCTGTATGGCGCGGCCATGGGCACGTTCCGCGCCTTGGCGGCCCAGCCGCAATGGGCCCTGCAGATGCTCTATTCCGCCGTCAAGGTGCCGCTGCTATTGATGGCCACGTTTGTGATCAGCTTGCCCAGCTTTTACGTGCTTAATTCGTTGCTTGGGCTGCGGCGCGATTTTGCCTGGGCCGTGCGCTCGCTGATTGCTGCCCAAGCCGGTTTGGCAATCGTTCTGGCATCGCTGGCGCCGCTGACGCTCGCCTGGTACGCCTCATCCGCCGTCTATCAATACGCCCTTTTATTCAATGGCGCGATGTTCGCTGTCGCAAGCTTTGCCGCGCAGCGGCTGGTGCGCGGTTATTACCGGCCCCTCATCGCCGCCGATCGCCGGCATGGGCGGCTGCTTTGGTGCTGGCTCGCTGTTTATACGGCCGTGGCGATCCAGATGGCGTGGCTTCTGCGGCCGTTCATCGGCTCGCCAGGCCGCCCGGTGCAATTCTTGCGCGATAACCCGTGGGACAACGCATACGAGTATGTGGCTCGCCTCGTGTGGAACACGCTGTTTCCCTGAGAGACGCCGGCCGGACTTTACCAGCCATACGCATGGCAGGCTCCTGCAATTAGAAAGCCGGCGAAAATCGCCACGCACGCCAGCGAGATCACTTTGTCTTGTGGGATGAGCATTGCGGCAAACGTCGTGAGAGTGCATGCGGCGACGTAGACGCGAACAGCAGCGCTCTCGAAATCAGCCGCGAGCCAGGCGACCATGAATGTCGCAAAGGCGACCGCAGCGGCGGTGCGGCGGCCGAAGCGCACCGCGAGTGTGCGGTGGCCGGCCGCCTTGTCGGCGTGGTAGTCGGCTGCCGTCGCCAGGGCGTGCACGCCGCAAACGCATAATGCCAACAAATAAAAGCGCAGCGGCATCGTGCGCGGATCTTGGCCGAGGCTGTAGCCCATCGCGAGCGGCAAGAGAAAATACCCCAGTCCATTGGCAAGCGAATCAAGCGGCGGACGCTCCTTGAGTCGCACGGGCGGCACCGAATACAACCAGGCGACAACGACCAGGCAAACCGTGGCCGCAATGTTGTATTGGTTCCGAGTTGTAGCTGCCGCCAGCAGAACAATTGGCACCATCAAAACCGCCGCGCGCCAAACGAGAGGGCGGTCCGCATCGCCTATCGTAGCGCCCCAAACGGCTCGCCGGCGCCGCGACCGGCAATCCGATTCGTAATCGTATAAGTCATTCAAGCCGCAGCCGATGAGATTCATCGGCAATGTGAGCGATGCCATTTGGATGATTGCGGCAAGGCTCAGCTGCGCTTCAGCCGCGTGGAGGCCGAGGTAGTACACCATTGGCAGTACAGGCCACACTATCGGCCGGCTGACCTGAATGAGAAATACCAAGCGGCGCATTGTCGGTTTCCGCCGCGCCTACCAGTCCAACACCGGCGGCAGGTATTTGTTAGTCAGCCGCTCGTAATACGGGCGCAGCGCGTTCCAGTCCGGCGGCTCGGGCGATTTCGAATAGAGGTCAAAGGGATTGAAGGCCTGCACCCAGTGGAGCATCTGCCGGTCGTGATCGTCGCACAGGTGGTCGTACTGGCCTTCGCGGTGCCATGCGTAGAACGAGTGAAACCGGATCATGTACAGGGCCGGCTCCGGCAAGTAGGGCTTCATCCGCTGGTACATGTATTCGTCGTGCCCCCACGACAGCTCCACGTTTCGCAGCCCGCAGCCCTCGCGGTAAGCGCCTGTCAGTGTGTTGAAGCGCGGATTGGCGGCGTCCGGGTTTTCGGCGAAGAACTCGCTGTACACGATGCGGTCGCTGAACGCGCAGCCGACCGGGAACGTGTCGCCCACCACGGCCCATTGCGGCTCGCCGAACAGGCACAGCACCTTGCCTAAATCGTGAATCAGCCCGGTGAGAACGAACCAATCCGGGTGCCCGGCCGCGCGGATCGCTTCGGAGGTCTGCAGCAAGTGCTGCAATTGAGAAAGGTCAATGTCGGGGTCGGAGTCATCCACGAGCGTGTTGAGATAATCAAGCGCTTCGAAGATGCTCATTTGCTTTCGCTTGAACGGCAAGAATTCGCGCTTCTTCTCGCGCACGAAGTCGTACGTCTGATGGCGGTGGTTCTGGCGATAGAACTCGCGCACGGTCTCGCGGGCCGGATTATCGTAGTTGCGATAATCCTCGCGGGCCTTGGCGGCTGGCTCCGGATAGACGGCATCCGTAATAAATTCTTCCCAGGCCTCGCCGGCGGCCACATCCTTCGGATTGTAAATTTCGGCTGCCATACTTGCCTGATTACTCCTCTTCCTCGCGCAGCTTGGCCAGCACACTATAGTCTTCCAGCGTGGTGGTGTCGCCGACAGTTTCTTTCCCCGATGCGATGTCGCGCA
>DASXWB010000379.1:0-2412 GCA_036503915.1 Lacipirellulaceae bacterium
GAAAAACCGGTTGTATACATCCGTATATTATGCTACAATGCGGCCACGCGGCACTCTCGGCCGCCTCGGTTTTTGAAGAATTGAAGAGGTGCTTCAGCCGGCAGTGATGCAGCCAAGCTTGCGCTACCGCTGCGCGCCGGCCGGAGATGGGTGCCTGGGTGTGTCCAAATGGCATCAGATGGCCAAAAGTATGTGGGGGGAATTTTGGACATCTGAGGCGGAACGTTAAGGTTCCTGACGAATTTCGCCCCACCTGGAGATACTTTTGCCCCACCCCCGGGGCGAAACTCAGACAATTTTGCCCCACGCCACACGCGAACCGCCAAGGGGGCAAACGACTTGCGCGGGCGCGGTGGGGCGAAATTCGCCGAATATCGCCCCACGAGAAAAAGAAAAAAATTTAGTGGGGCGAAATTCTTAGTGGGGCGAAATTCATGAGGATATCCCGAAACGGCTCGAGCTCCGACTGCCGTCAAACACATGGCGCCGTTCAATCCACGGCCAATACTCATAGGAGCGCAAATGTATGGTGGGAGTTTTGCGCTCCTATGAAAATCCCCGAGAGGTACAAACGCGGAAGCGGATGTTCTACATTCTAGAGCGTCCTGGCAAATCGGGAGAACGAGGGGGCGCCACCCGCAGGGTGGTCCGCCGAGCCGAACAATGTAAATTGCATCGGCTCCGAGGGCAGCTTCGCCCTCTCACCCACAGCCTTTGTCGGTTACACTTTTAGTTCGAACCTGCTTCGATTTCGCAGCATGAAGATCTTAGTGGTTGGCAACGGCGGCCGCGAACACGCGCTTGCGTGGAAGCTTCGTCAAAGCCCGCGCGCCGAGCGGGTCTTCGTGGCGCCGGGGAACGCGGGCACCGCGCTCGACGCCGAGAACGTTGACATTGCGGCGACCGATGTGCCGCGGCTGGTCGACTTCGCCCGGCAAAACAAAATCGACCTGACGGTTATCGGCCCTGAGGCGACGCTCGCAGCCGGGTTGGTCGACACCTTCCAGGAATCAGGGCTGCGAGCCTTCGGCCCGTCGCGCGCCGCGGCGGAGCTCGAAACCAGCAAAGTGTTTTGCAAGAACCTGCTGCGGCACGCCGATGTGCCAACGGCCGACTATCGCGTGTTCCGCGATGCCAAGGCGGCAATCACGTACCTGAGAGAGCGCGATGACGTTCCATTCGTAGTGAAGGCCGACGGCCTGGCCGCCGGCAAGGGCGTCGTCGTTTGCGATAATCGCGATCAAGCCCTCGAGGCCGTCGAGCGGATCGCAGTCCAGAAAGAATTTGGCGACGCGGGCAACCAGATCATCATTGAAGAGCGGCTGCACGGCCAGGAGGCCAGCGTGATGGCTCTTACCGACGGCCATACGCTGCTGACGATGCCCGCTTGCCAGGATCACAAGCGGGCGCACGACGGCGACAAAGGGCCCAACACCGGCGGCATGGGCGCGTACTGCCCTACGCCGCTGGTGACCGACAAGCTGCTGGAGCGGGTCGAGGAAAAGATCCTTGTGCCCACGATTCACCAGATGAAGCGCTCACGCCGGCCGTTTCGCGGCGTTCTATATGCTGGACTCATGATTACCAACCAGGGCATGGAAGTATTGGAATACAACGTGCGGTTCGGAGACCCCGAATGCCAACCGCTGTTATTGCGTCTGAAAAGCGATCTGCTGGACTTGCTCGAAGCGACAGTCGACAGCCGGCTGGATGAAGTCCCTCCGCTGGAATGGGACCCGCGCCCGGCCGTATGCGTCGTCATGGCAAGTGAGGGTTACCCGGGCAGCTACGAGCGCGGCCAGCCCATCCGGGGCTTGGAAGAAGCAGCCCGTCTGCCGGACGTAAAGGTGTTTCACGCCGGCACGGCACTGCGTGACGGCCAAATCGTAACCGACGGCGGCCGCGTTTTGGGCGTTACCGCGCTTGGTCCGAGCATCTCCGGCGCAAAGCTGCAGGCCTACACGGCGGTGAAGAGCATCCGCTTCAGCGGCGCCTGGTGCCGCAAGGACATCAGTGACAAGGCGCTCACCTACAAATGAAAGTGGATCGCGAAGTGTTGAAGGGGAAACTAGGCACCCGTAACCGGCTCGCTCCGAATTCCACCTTCCACCTTCCGCCCTCCACCTTCGATCTCCGGCTCTCGACTTTCGACCTTTGGGACTCGACTGCTGTCCCCGCGCGGTGCGAACACAAGCACGATCGCCGCGCCGGCAATCACCAAAATGAGTCCGGCCCAAAAGAACGGCGAAATCTCACCCCACAGGCTGTTACGAGTCACGCTGTACAACGAGTTCACGACCGGTGCGCCGCCAAACACAAGCGGCATCACGAACACCGGCCGGCCGCCCGCATTGAACGCCATGATGATGCCAAGTGCCCCGGCAGCGCCGAAGGCGCCCGCGCCGAGAGCCC
>DASXWB010000380.1:0-8916 GCA_036503915.1 Lacipirellulaceae bacterium
GCGCCCTTACAGGGCTTGATTTCAAAATAGTCATCGTTACCCAGGGCTGCGCCTCGCCGCGGCGAGGCTGCGCCCTGGGCTTTCATAGCGCGCCCCTGCGGGGCTTATCCGCATTCGTCAGGCCTTCGGCGCTTACCCGCATCGGCGCGCCTGGCGTTGCATCAATACTCGGTCACATGCTTCAGCCACCATGTCGACCGTGATGGCGCGCATCGCCGAATCGTCCGCCTTGCGGCGCTGGAGCGAGGACCCGGCTTCGTAGCGTACTTGTACGCTGGCTCCGTGCGGGCCGTAGGCGCCGCACCATTCGGCGCGGCTCGGACCGTGCAAACTCACGGTGGGCGTGCCGACGGCAGCCGACAAATGCATCGGCCCAGTGTCCGAGCCGACAAATAGCGCGGCCCGGCGGCACAATGCGGCCAGCTCCGTCATGCTCGTGGCTGGGGATAGCCGCGCCTTGCCTCCGCTCGTTTGCACGATCGTCTCGGCCAGCCGCAACTCGCTTTCGCCGCACCACACGACGAGGCTTGGCATCCCCCATGACACGACCAAGACGCGAGCCAGCTCGCCATAGCGCTCCGCCGGCCAGATC
Organism: Lacipirellulaceae bacterium; assembly: GCA_036503915.1. Taxonomy (GTDB): domain Bacteria; phylum Planctomycetota; class Planctomycetia; order Pirellulales; family Lacipirellulaceae; genus JABDGM01. The sequence continues at coordinate 593 of DASXWB010000380.1, forward strand.
TTCGAGGGCCAACTGGCGCCTGGGTTCAAAATCGCAAACGCCCCACGTGAAAGTGCCGTCGATCGCAACACCTCGTCCGCCATCCGGGACTCGGCGGCACGCTCGGGCAGATCAAATCGCACGGCGGGCGCGTCGATTCCTAATGGCCGCAGCATCGTCAGGTAATGCTCGATCACATGGCTGCCGCCGGCCGCCACCAACTCGTTGTGAAGCAACCGGCTCAACTCGCGGCCGTCTGGGCCCGATTTGCCGAGGCGCCGCGGCGCGCCGCTGAGCCGCGCCGCCAATGCGCTCTTCGTGAGACACTGAAGATCGATCGCCATGTCGAATCGCAATGTGTGCAGCCGCTGCCGCAGGCGCCACACTGCGCGTGGCGATTTCCACCACCGCCGCGGCACGCGTACCAGCTCATCGAGCGCCGGGTGCCCTTCCAGCAAATCGCCCGCGGTGCCCTCGGCCACCCAACCGATAAAGGCGCGTGGGATCGCCTCGCGCAGCGCGCATAGCACTGGTATGCCGTGGATTACATCGCCGATCGCGCTGAGGCGCACGATGAGAATTCGCCGTGAGCCGTCGGCCGCTGGCGGACGCGGCGCAAGTGTGGTTTGCATGCTGTCATCCCTGACGGGCCGCCGCGATTGTAGCGAGAACCGGCCCAGAGCGGGACAGCGGTTTTTGGCCAGAATGGCCGCGGTGTTACGCACCGCCGGCCACGCCGCGCTGCGGCAGAAGCCGCCTCACGCGAAGCCACAAGTCGTCCCAAACCGGCCGCATCCACAGCCGTGCAAGCACGACGTTGAGCGCCACAGCGACGACGACTGTTTCCACAAGTTGCGCGGCGTAACCATACCCGGCCTGGTCCATACCTTGAGCCGCAAGCCATGCCACGCCGACCGATAGGACGCCGCAGATCACCGGACGTGCAAGCGTCTGGGCCACCGCGGCCCAGCCGGCCCCATAGGGACGAACGGCCGAATAAAAAGTCACCGGTCCGATCAAGCTGGCAATGAGCGAAACGGCCACGGCCACGTGAGCGACGCCGCCGCCGAGCGCGAGAATCGTCGTCAAAGCGGCAACCTGAACTGCCACGAACGACCAGCGATTGATCGCAATCATCGTGAACCGGCCTTGCGACTTGAGAAGTGCGAATGATGCGCCCGCAATCATCCGCGTGGCCATACCCAGGCTAAGTATCTGCATCACGATGATCGACGAATCCCACTCTCCCGGAAACATCAGCCGTGCGAATGGTTCTGCGGCGGCCGCTTGCAGCAGGCAGCCGCTCACGCCCAGCATCGCCAAGATCCGCTGAGCATTCAGGAAGCCTCGGTACTGCCGCTGCGGGTCGTCATTCAACTGGGTAAAGGCGGGGAACAGAATGTTCTGCAGATTGACCATCAGCAGTTGCACCATCTGGATCGAAAACAAAAAGCCGACCCAATACACGCCGACTTCGGCCACCGTGCGAAACAGACCGAGGAGCGCATAATCGGATTGATCCAGAAGTACGCGGCCGAAATCGGCCGCAAGCAGCCGTGTTGAGTCACTCACCAAATATCGCCAGCGGCGCAGCTCAAGACGGGGCGCCCACGGCGGTCGAACCCACCACCACAGGAAAACCGCGATCACTACGCCGGCAATCGGTATCGGAACTACAAAGCTGAACGGGCCGAAGCCCAGAGCAGCCAGCGCGACGGTGAGAATCTTTTGAAGTATGAAGTTGACAAGATTCACGCCCGCCACGGCCCGGAATCGCAGCTCGCGGAATAACTTCGCTCGCGGCACAACCGACGCGGCATTCGCCAGCGACGACGGCGCCAAGACCACGAGCACCCAGAACAACTCGCTGCTAACCGCCGGACTTTTTCCAAAAACGGCGGCAGCGATCGGCGCGCTGGCCAAAATAAGTGCGCAACTCACGACGCCTAGTGCCAGTGCAAACCAAAAGCCAGGAATCGCCCAGAACCGAAACCGCCGGCGGCGCACCAAGACATCGCCTATGCCGGCTTGCTCGATTACCTGAATGAACATCGCGATCGCGTACGCCAGGCTCACGATGCCGAAATCCTGCCGGCCCAACAGGTACAGCAGAATGATCTGTGTCACGATGCCAATCAGCTTGGCCGCCGTCGAGCTTGCAAACACATACACCAGTCCCCGAGCGGACCGCGTTCCCAGGCCGGGAGCTGGAGCGGTTTGCGTGTCGCCGGTGCTCATATGAGTTACCGCCCACGGTCAAGCTTGGTGGATGCTTATAAGCTTCAAACAAAATGAATTAAACCGCCAAGGACGCCAGGTGCGCCAAGACTTTCCGACAGCCCATTGTCTTTACTTGGCGTTCTTGGCGTTCTTGGCGGTTCAAATTGCCAGATGCTTAACCGGCACGCGGATCGGCGCAGCAACGCTATGGCAAGTAGCCCAGTTCGCGCATCACCGCGCCCCACGCTGCTTCGATCTGCCGCGCGGCTTCCGGCGGCAGCTCGGTTCGCCATTGCCCCGACTTCGCGGCACGCACGAATGGAATGTCTTCGCGGCTTGACTTGAGGTACTTGTGCTGGGCTCGTTGCGAGCGTTCGAGATTGCGCATGCGGTCCGCCCGGCTGTTTTCGACAGCCCGCCGAAGCTGACCATTGTCCGCAGGCAGCTTCAGCATCTCGGCGACGCGGGCCAGTTGAGCTTCGGCATTCTCCAATAAGTCCTCATAGCGAACCACAAGAAAGTCGGCGGAGCCGCGGCGCGCGCCCAGCCAGCTGCCGACGTTCTCGCCCCAGCTTCCAAAGTTCCCGATCTGCCCGGCAAGAAAGGACGGCAAGAATTCTTCCAAGGCCGCGTCGACCGCCAAGCGATTGGACTTCCTTTGAAAGTGAAAATACGACAGAGCCACATCGCGCGGGTCGCGCACGATCAATACGACGCGGCGGTAATCGGGTCGATACGCTTCGTGGCTCTTGAGATATCGCGGGCGCGGGACGGCCCGTAATTGAGGGTCGAAGTTCAGGTAAATATCGGGCACGCGCCGCTCGATGTTCGACCAATCGACGGGCTCATCGCCTGCGACCAGATTTCCAATCAAAAACCGCGTCCAAGTATTTCCAGAGCGCGGATACGACACGATCCAAACGTCATCGTCATACGGGGTGACGCCCGGGGCCATGGCCTGCCGGCCCAGGACGTAGTCGATGGCCACCCGAGTGCGGCCAAGAAAAGTTCGAAGTTTCGTGGTGTCTAGCACAATCGTCGCGGCACGCGCGCGGCACAGCGCGAAAGAATTCTATCGGATCAATGAGCCGCCGAACTTGTTCGGCGCGCCCGATCATTCAATGCGAATATACCCATTATAACGCTGCGCAAGAACGTCCGGTACGCCGAACGGCGTTCCGCCAGGCACCCGCCCGTTCTTATTTCCGCATCCACAAGGTAAACTCGGTATAGTCGGCGGCAGCGGACCACCCAGGCCCATAGTTATGCAAGTTCTAGTAACCGGCAGCAGCGGTTTGATCGGCTCTGAGGCGGTCGTGTTTTTCGATCGGCTCGGCTTCCCGGTGACCGGCGTCGACAACAACATGCGGGCCGATTTCTTTGGGCCGCAGGGCGACACCACGGCCAATCGCCGGCGGCTCGAAGCCGATTGCCGCGCGTTTCAGCACGTCGAGCTGGATATCCGCGACCGCCCGCGCATCGACGAGCTGTTTCGCGCGCGCCGCTTCGACCTCGTGATTCATGCCGCGGCCCAGCCGAGCCACGACCTGGCTGCCCGCAGGCCGCTCGATGACTTCGATGTCAACGCCGTCGGCACGCTCAACTTGCTGGAAGCGTGCCGCCGGCACGCGCCCGAAGCCGTGTTCATCCTCATGAGCACCAATAAGGTGTATGGCGACGGCCCAAACCATGTCGCGCTCAAGGAGCTGGAAACCCGCTGGGACTACGCCGATCCGAAATTCGAAAATGGAATTCCGGAAACGTTTCCAGTCGATCACACGCTCCATTCGCTGTTCGGCGTGTCGAAGCTGGCGGGCGACGTATTGGCGCAGGAATACGGCCGCTACTTCGGCATGAAGACGGGCATCTTTCGCGGTGGCTGCCTCACCGGCCCGCAGCACGCCGGCGTCGAATTGCACGGGTTCTTGAACTATCTCGTGATGACGGCTCTGGCGGAAAAGCCGTATACGATTTTCGGCTACAAGGGCAAGCAGGTCCGCGACCAGATCCACAGCTACGACGTAATCAACGCGTTCTGGCACTTCGCTCAGAACCCGCGCCCAGGCGAGGTCTACAACCTTGGTGGCGGCAAACAAAACGCCGCCAGCCTGCTCGAATGCGTCGACATGATTCACCAGGCCTCGGGCAAAAAACCGCAGCTATCGTACAAAGCCGAGAACCGCATCGGCGACCACATCTGCTACTATTCGGACCTCGCCAAGCTGCGCAGCCATTATCCCGGTTGGAATCTCACGTATTCGCTGCCGCAGATCGTGGATGAAATGGTGCGCATGATGTCGCACACATGACTGCCCCCGGAAAAAAACTTGCCGCTTGCGGCTTAGCGCCCGCCGCCAACAACTTCCTCCCACGAAATGATCGCTGGATCCTCCGGCAAGCCGATCCGCTGTCGCAACCGTTTGGTCCAATGGCGGGCGAAGTTTTCCGCGGAGTGAAATGCGGCGAACCGGCGGGCAGCGGGCGTTAATTGATAGCCGCCCGATTCATCAAGCGTTCTAACGAGCGTGCGGCAAAGTGCCTCCTCGTTATCCACGTCGCAAACCGCGCCCAGCTCGAATTGCGATATCGTGCGCTTCATCCATCCGATAGAATTGCCAACGACGGGCCGGCCGCCCGCTGCCGCGCGAATCACAATGCTGGACGAATGAACGTGCCACGGATACGGCGTCGCGACGATATCCGTCGCCGCCACGGCCGTGGCAATTTCGTCACTCGAGAGCAATCGATCGATCATGACCAACCGGCCGCTCGCGAGATCGTCGCCGAAGCCGCTTGATATGAAAGAGCGCAACTCTTCGTCGATTGGACCGGCGAGCAATAAACGATCGCCCGACTGTAAGTCGGCTCGCGCAGCACGGAACGCGGAAAGTAACCGATCCACGCCCTTCGCCCGGTTGATGATCCCCACGCTGGCAATGTAACGCCCATCTTCCGGCACATTTAAAACCCGGCGGGCTTCCTCCTTGCTCAATTGCGACGGTGGCTCCACCGGATCGGGCATCAAGGAAAAGCGACCGGTTGTCCCGACATCGTTGCTGCGGACTACCTCCAGGTCATCCGGATTGATGTAATGAATCAGGCTCCAGGGCCCGCGGCGCAGAAGCCAGGGCGAAACGCGCCGCCTCATTCGGCGCGCCAGACCGCTGGCCGGATACTGATATCCGCCGCGCAGCAGCAGCACTTCCGCTTCGGTCGCAGCGGGCCAACAACGGCCCGTCATTTCGTGAAGCGCCGCCATCTCGATAAAATCGTCGCCGTAGGCCACGTACAAATGATCGGGGCGCAGGCGCTTTACCGCACGCCGAAGCGAAGCAAACTGCCGGATGAGTGGCCGCATGGCTCGTGGCCGCGCCAGATCGCCAATCCCGGTGTCCACCGTCAGATGCGTCGAAAAACGGCCCCGGTGCTGTGCGAATTGCGGCGAATCGGCGGCCCACCGCGATGTGAGTAAAATCAGCTCGGAAGCCAGGCTCGCCAGTGGCTCGACGACACGCGACACATAGGCCAAGTGGTGGCCTGTCGGATCGGGCTCGTAAACAACTACCCGCATATCGATGCTTTCAGTTTGCCGCGTGTGTTAAACCGCGCGCATCACGCACGCTAAATGATCTTTGGCCGATTGAACCGTTGGGCCGCGGCGCTCGACAAAAACGCGCCGCAGCGGCGCGAGGCCAAGTCCGCCGACGCGCCGCCCCGCGATGTAGGCCGCGCTCTTGGCCATGTCCCTCAGATGCCAAGCGCTCGACAGGCGCTTGTGCCCCATAGCGCGAAAGTCGGCCATCTCGAACCCGACTTGCTTACCTATCCACTCCAGCGAACGGCGATTATAAAAACTCACGTGCTCCGGCAAATTGCAGTACCAGTACATGCTTCCCTGCAGGCGCCAGGCCAGCGAATCCGTGTTGCCTGTAAGTATCAGGAAAATGCCTCCGTCTGCCAGCCGCTCGCACACCTGCCGAAAGAACGGCAGCGGCTCGACAAGGTGTTCCACCACGTCGATCGCCAGAATCGCATCGAACGGGGCTGTTTCGGCCGGCAACTCGTCAAGCGTTGCGGCTAGCACGTTGACACCCCGTTCACGTGCCAGGTCAGCCGCCTCGTGCGACGGCTCGACGCCGAACCTGTGCCAGCCGTCCCCCAGATAGCCGAGCAGCGCGCCGTTGAAACAGCCTACATCGAGCACGCGCCGGCCACGAGCGTGCGCCGCGAGCAGTTCGCTCAAGATATCGAATTGCCGCTGCCACGGGTCCGGATCCAGCTCCCAATTCGCCGAGTCGGCCGCCGCGTAGCAGGCCATCAGCTTTTCGGAATCGATGGGCGGATCCTTGAACTGAAACTCGCAACGTGGACAGCACCGCAGAACAAACCGTGTGTCGCCTAAATCCAGCTCCACCCCCGCCACGTGCGTCGGCGTCTTATGCAAGATCGGCCCTGCCACGACCGTCTCGGTCGAGTCACAGACGGGACACGGGCGCGAAGCGGACGTCGTCATGCCAGAGTAGCGGGAGAAGAAGTACTATCGGAATCTGGATGCTCTAATTTGATTGATATTCAGCGTGAGTGCAAAGCCGGTCGCGCGGCGAACATTTTCAGAAAAGCACTCGTTCAGGCTTAAAGCCTTTAACAATATGAACCGCCAAGAACGCCAAGTGCGCCAAGAAATCCCGAGAAGCCCAGAGTCTTACTTGGCGATCTTGGCGTCCTTGGCGGTTTAATCATTTCGTTAGACGCACTTACTTCTTCTCCAGCAACTTCTGCCCTTCCTTCTGCAGCCGGCCAGTAATCAGGTCGGCCATCGCCGCCAGAATTTCCGGCAAGTCCAGCTCAACCCGCACCACGTCGTCGAACACATCCAGTCGGCCGGTCATTTTTTGGCCCAGCCCGTTGCCCTCAAAGTGCAGCCGCTCACCCTCCCAGCGCTCCTGAAAAGACGCAACGAAGCCAATGCCGCCCGACATCTGCTGCCGCAGCCGGCCAAAGCCCTCGTCGATGCGCCGCCGGGCTTCTTGCTTGCCAAGCTTGTGGGGAATGTTAACCGTTATTGGTCGTGCCACGTTCGTGCCCTCGCCATGCTGCCGAAACGATCGCCTTCAACATAAACAATTTCATCCTAGCGGCGAATGTCAACGGTTGCTCGCCGCGTCGGCTCCGCCGACAATCCCCAAAAGACCTGGCCACGACTCTTTCTGCGGATCCTTCCACCGTAAACCGGAGAATTCGATTGCAACGAGCCACATCAACGCGGTGTCTTTCGGCGATATGGCTGGTTGGCGCCGTCGTACTCATGGCGCTCATCCCCTGCCAGAAGCTCTTTGCGCAGCGAACCATCGACGCGACAATCGATTGGGTACGCGTCAGCGACAATGGCACTCATTTTGTTCGCGGCCCTAACGCGGAGCGATTTGTCGTTTGGGGCGTGAATTACGATCACGATCGCGGCGGACGATTGCTCGAAGATTATTGGCAAGATGAATGGCCAACGGTCGTCGAGGACTTTGGCGAGATCAAAGCGCTCGGCGCGAATACCGTTCGAGTGCATCTTCAGTTGGCTAAGTTCATGGAAGTGGCCGATCGCCCGAATGCGGCCAACCTGGCTCGGCTCGCCGATCTGGTGCAACTGGCCGAGAAAAACGGGTTGTACTTGGATGTCACTGGACTCGGTTGTTACCACAAGCGCGACGTGCCCGGCTGGTACGATGCGCTTGGCGAAGCGGAGCGCTGGCGGGTTCAAGCCAGATTCTGGCAAGCGGTCGCCAAAGTCTGCCGCGATAGCCCCGCCGTCTTTTGTTACAACCTCATGAATGAGCCGGTTCTTCCCGGCGAGAATCCGGAGACCGAATGGCTTGCCGGTGCGTTCGGCGATAAGCACTTTGTGCAGCGGATCGCGCTGGACCTGGCCGGCCGAACGCGAGCCGACGTTGCCAAGGCCTGGGTCGCGAACCTGACCGCCGCCATTCGCGAAGTCGACGATCGACATATGATCACAGTCGGCGTGATTCCGTGGGCCCACGTATTCAAGGGCGCCAAACCGCTGTTTCATTCGGCGGAAGTGGGGGCCCCTCTCGATTTCGTGAGCGTCCACTTCTATCCCAAGAAGGACGGCG
>DASXWB010000381.1:0-10722 GCA_036503915.1 Lacipirellulaceae bacterium
CTCGTGCGGTTCGGCGCGGCTTTTCCGATTATGCGGCGCCGGGCGAAGACCGCCCGGCTACGCTGATGCCGTTTGTGCGGCTGACGTTGCGTTAAAAAGCCCTCGGTCGGCAAGAATCATTTCTCTGTCACAATGTCGCACGGGGGATGCGACCCGGCCTTTTGGAAAAACCAAACGCGACTCGTCAATTACGAACTACGCTTCCCTAGATAGCGGCGCCAAGCCTCGGTTTTTTGGCGCCGGTAGCGGGAAAAATCTGGGTCGACGTGCTATTTGTCAGCTCGCTCCGCAGCCCCCGCTCGGGTCAGTATTTCATTCTGATTTTGGGGAGACACGCAAATGCGAACGCACAAGGGTTTTACATTGGTCGAGCTCGTGGTCGTGGTCATGATTCTGGGCATCCTGGCGGCTGTGGCCGCACCGAAGCTGCTGGGAACTTCGAGCGCGGCAGCTGACAACGGCCTCAAGCAAACGCTCGCCGTGGTGCGCGATGCCATCGAGCGCTATGCGGCTGAGAACGCCGGGGCTCTGCCGGGCGAGGCCGGCACGGAACTCGACTTCAAGAATGACTTGAAGGAGTACTTGCGGGGAACGTTCCCGATCTGCCCGGTCGGTAGTAAAGACGCTGCGGTGCTAATCAGCACGGGTGCGGGCGTGGACATTTCAGCGACAGCACCAACCGCCGGCGGCCCGTCGTGGCAATATAACAAGGATAATGGCCAGTTCATCTGCAATAGTCCCGATCTCACGAAGAGCGAGGACGATCCTGCCACGCTTCACTACTACGAGCTCTAAGCCGGCCAAAGACATTTAATTGCTTGCATCGCAGAGTTTGGGAAAAAGGGGAAAACAGCGCGGCTTGCAGTTAGCTTGCTAACTGCGTCGATTGTCCCGGTCGTAACAAAGATCGTGTCGGCCACGCGCCGATAAGCATTGCGAGGAACTGCACTTGGCTCTTAAGCAGATTTTAAACCGGCGCCAAGCGGGCGGAGTGAGCGACTCACCGCGCGCGGCAGGCAAGAAGTCGAAAATCCTCGTCTGCGAGGACAATTCGGCGTTGTCGGGCGTCGTGAGTTTTAACCTGGTGCGCGCCGGCTTCGAGGTCGTTGCAGTCACCAACGGGCAGCTGGCGCTCGAAGCCTTGAACAAGGACTCCTACGATCTGGTGCTGTCCGACCAGCAGATGCCGCTCATGACGGGAATTCAACTGTGCGAGCACGTTCGCCAGTTGCCCGCTTACAAAGACACGCCATTTATTCTGCTCACCGCCAAGTGCATGGAAATCGACAAGACCAAATTGCAACGAACGCTCGGGCTGACCAAGGCGTTGCCGAAGCCGTTCAGCCCCAGTGAGTTGGTTGCATGCATCAAGGAAGCGTTAGCGACGGCCTGACGGACGTAGGGTGAGCATGTGAGTAAGTGAGTAGGTGAGTAGGTGAGTAGGTGAGTAGGTGAGTAGGTGAGTAGGTGAGTAGGTGAGTAAGAGAGCATTGGTTTCCGCAACCTACTCACCCACTCACCTACTCACCACAACGACGGACAGGATGTCCGTCGCAAGGGAAGGAATCCCATGTTTGCCAGCAAGCTGCACATTCGACTGCCGCGGCGCATCGCGGCTTATTTCCTTCTCTTCGGGCTGGCCGCCCTGGTCTGGCTCGGCTTCGGGTCCGTGTACGTCGCCCGAAACGTATCGCACGATCGATCGGAAAGCGCGTCGCTGAGCCGGCTGGGGCATGGATGCCACCGCATTGCGCTGGCATACCTGCGCGACAAGGGCACCGATCTATCGGTCTTATTGGCAGAGATGCGCTCCCAAGCGGGCGCGGACTATTGCGCCATTGTGAACCCGGCGGGCGAGTACCTGGCCCACTCCGATAGCCTTTACAAAGGGCAGCCCGCGACCGATCGCGGCCACACAACCGATCGCTGGGGCGAGGTCGTGCGCGTCGAGTATGTCAGCGACTCGGGCGTAGCGATTCACGAATACCGCGCACCGCTTCAAGCTGGTAGCACGAAGCTTGGCACCTTGCGCATGGCGGTCTCGCAGCCCAGTCTGTGGAGCTATCTGCGCATCGGCGCACAGTTTGCGCCCCTGGCGTTCATTGGACCGGCCTGCTGGGTCGCCGCGGGCGCCGTGCTTTTGGGCCGGATGGTCAGGCCGGTGGCCGATATCGAACGCCAACTGCTTCACGTGGCGACAAGCCCGTCGGTCGACGGATGCGAGCTGCGCGAAGTGCCAACCGTCGGCGCCGCAGCCATGGGCTGGAATCGTATCGTGCGGCAACGGGTCGAGGCGCCCCAAACCGATACGCTGCGCGGTCGAGTGCGGCGATCGCTGGAGCAGGGCCGCTACAGCCGACTCGATGCCGTGCTCAACAGCATCCCAGAGGGCGTGGCTGCCACCGATGCAAGCGGGATGCTTACCTATGCGAACACGCCCATGGCAGTCCTCGTTGGTCTGAAGGAAGCGATCGTCGCCGGTGATAGCGAAACGGCCGAGTCGTCGCGCATGATCGAGCAGCTGGCTGTGCGCTGGACCATTCCCAGCGACGATCCCATCCTGGCCGACGAGAATCGCGACCGCTCCGTGGTCACGGAGCTATCGCGCGAGGAGAACGGGCAGCGCCGAATCGTCCGCGTGGCCCGTCATCCGATTTGTGACGCCGGCAGCGGCGGAAAGCAGGAAACGCACGTGTGGACGCTCCGCGACGTCACGCAGCAAAAGCTGGCCGAGGAAATGCGCGACCAGTTCGTCGACACGGCCACACACGAGCTGCGCACGCCGCTGGCCAATATCAAGGCCTACGCCGAAACGCTGGCGCTGGCCGATGTGATCGACATCGAGCAGCAAAAGCAATTCCTCAACACGATCAACTCGGAAGCCACGCGGCTGGCGCGCTTCGTCGACGACCTGTTGAGCGTCAGCAGCATGGAGCTCGGCTCGCTCTCGCTCAACAAGCAGGTCACCGAGCTTGGCCGCATGCTCAGCGAGGTGCTCACCAAGATCCAGCCGCAGATCGACGAGAAGGATCTCACCCTGGAAGTGGTTCTGCCGGAGAAACTGCCGGAGCCGAAGCTCGACAAGGACAAGGTCGCCGCGGTGCTGGTCAACTTATTGGGCAACGCGGTGAAGTACACGCCCTCGGGCGGGCGCGTCACCTTCCGTGTGAACGTCACGGACCAGAATATCGAAATCAGCGTCGAGGACACGGGCGTGGGCATTGCGAAAGACGAGGTGGCGAAGGTGTTCGAAAAATTCTTCCGCAGCAATGACCCGCGCGTGCAGGAGCAAACCGGGACCGGCCTGGGCCTGGCCCTGGCGCAAGAGGTCGTCCGACTGCATGGCGGCGAGATCGGCGTGGAAAGCGAACTCAACAAGGGAAGCACGTTTACGGTGACGTTGCCGCTGAGCTAGCGGCAGGTGAGTAAGTGAGTAGGTGAGTAGGGCCGCTGCGACTTTTACTTACTCATGTACTCACTTACTCACCTACTCACATGAATCAGCAAACGGCATCTCCCTGATGTGGGCACAGCATGTTTGAACAAAAATGCCAAGGCGCCGTCGACGTCATTAGCGGCGGCGAACGAATTTCCGGCGAGCACGTCGCCGAGCTGGCCGAAGTGTTCGAGGCGCAGCTCGAACGGGGGCAGCCGCTCATCGTGCTCGATCTGCAAGGGGTTGCGCTAATCGACAGCGCCGGCTTGGAGCTCCTGCTGGACGTGCAGGAAAAATGCCAACGCATGGGGGGCGCGCTGAAACTTGCCAGCCCGGGCGCCTTGTGCGTCGAGGTGCTCAAGTGCACCGGCGTGGGCGCCAAATTTGAAATCTTCCGCGACTCGCGCGGCGCAGTGCGAAGTTTTGTGCAATGAACGGATCCACGATCAAAGAAACCGATCCGCTTCGGCGGCGTGACACGGGCGCCGCCGGTGCTCCGAGTCCCGCTGGCCCTGCCAGTGCCGCGGGTGCGCCCGGCTCTGCCGGCGCCGAACGGCGCCCGGAGACGGTGCCGGTGCCGCCAAGACCCTCGCGCGCCGGCCGGGTAACGCTCGGTCAGCAACTCGTCGGCGCCGACATCATCACCCCCCAGCAACTGGATCAAGCGCTCGCCGAAGGATCGCAAAAGGGATTGCGCCTCGGCGAAACGCTCGTCGAAATGGGCATGGTGCAGGAGGACACCATCCTGCCGTTTATCGAAAACCATCTCGGCGTGCCGGCCACGCGCCTGCGCGACGGCATGATCGACCCCGTGGCGGTGCGCCTCTTGCCGCGCCGTGTGGCCGAGCGGCTCGACGCAGTGGCCCTGTTCAAGATTCGCGACACGCTCTGCGTCGCGATGGCCGATCCGCAGAACCTCGAACACGTCGACGAGCTGGAGCGAATCACGCGGCTCAAAGTGCGGCCCGTGTTCGCCTTCCGCACTAGCATCCAGCGCACGTTGCCGCGGTGCTATGAAGAGGGCTTCGAAGTCGACACGGTCACTGCCGATCTCGACGAATCGGCCGTGCAGCTGCAATCCGACGCGGCCGAGGCGGATCTCACCAACGTCGAGTCGATGGTCGACGGCAGCCCGATCATCAACCTCGTGAACTATCTGTTGGTGCAGGCCATCCGCTCCGGCGCGAGCGACATTCACATCGAGCCCAGCCGCAAGTTTTCCATCGTGCGCTTCCGCGTCGACGGCCAGATGTACGAAGCATTGCGCCCGCGGCGCGATATGCACCCGGCGCTCGTCTCGCGCATCAAAGTCATGGGCAAGATGGATATCGCGGAACACAACCGGCCGCAGGACGGGCGCTTTCAGGTCACAGTGGAGGGCCGTGAAGTCGACTTTCGCGTTTCGACGCTGCCCACCGTGCTCGGCGAGAAGATTGTGCTCCGCATCCTGGACAAGGAAAACCTCACGTTCAATCTCGACGTGCTGGGCTTTCCGCCGGATATGCTCAAGCGCGTCAAGCAACTGCTGGAAAAGCCCTATGGTTTGTTGCTTGTGACGGGGCCCACGGGCAGCGGCAAAACGACGACGCTTTACTCCGCGCTTGAGCTTATCAAGAGTGTTCACAGCAATGTGGTTTCGGTCGAGGACCCGGTGGAATACCAGGTCGAGCTGGTAAATCAGGTGCAGGTCGACGAATCGCGATCCTTGTCGTTCAGCTCGGCCCTGCGATCGATTTTGCGCCAGGACCCCGACATCATCATGATCGGCGAAATCCGCGATGTGCCTACCGCTCAAATCGCGGTGCAGGCCGCGCTCACCGGGCACCTGGTACTGAGCACGCTGCACACCAACGACTGCGCCGGCGCAATCCACCGGCTGGCCGACATGGAGATCGAGCCGTTCAAGATCGCTGCCTCGGTCGTTGGTGTCATCGCGCAGCGGCTTATCCGCACGGTTTGCCCTTCGTGCAAGACCTTTGTTTACGCCTCAGACGAGCTCTTGGAAACGATCCATTACCAAGGCGACCGGCGACGCAGCTTCGTCCGCGGCGAGGGTTGCCCCAAGTGCCACGACACGGGCTTCGTCGGCCGAACCGGTATTTATGAAGTCATGGCGGTTGATCGCGAGATGCGCGGTCTCATCGCGGCCCGCGCCAGCATCGACGAAATTCGCGATTGCTACCGCCGCGCCGGCGGCAAGACGCTGCTGGAGCAGGGGATTCGGCTGGCGGAAAAGGAACAGACGAGCCTGGAAGAAGTGATGCGGGTGGCGTACTTCGAGTGAGGCTGTCGGCTGTCGGGTGTCGGAAAGGTGACAGGTGTCGGGTATCGGGTAGGAAAATGAAATGAGCCAGGAATATCGGAATGTGCAGCGATTTACCGATTTGGAGGTGTGGCGCAAGTCGCACGAATTATTTCTACAGGTGTTGTTCGATTTAGACGCGCTTCCAAACACGCGCGCGGCAGCAATCCTGAGCGATCAGAGTATCCGATCACTCGGTTCGATGGGTGGCAACATAGCGGAAGGATTCAACCGCAGCAAAGCAAAGTATCTGAACTGTCTCGACATTGCACTGTGGGTGAAGCCAACGAGACAGAGAACTGGCTCTACAAACTCCGTGACTCGAAATTGCTTGAACGCGAGAAAGCCAAGGCTCACGTATTGGAAATAATCCAAATCGAAAAGATGCTCTCCTCACTCCACGCTTCCATTTCCCGCCGTTCCGCTAAACACCGGAAGCCTGACACCTGATACCTTTCTGACACCAGACACCTGACACCCGACACCTAGCCGCACATGCAATTCACCTACACAGCGAAGACTGCCGCCGGCGACATCCAAACCGGCTACGTCAGCGCGCCCGACGTCGAGTCGGTGAAACGCGCGCTGCGCGAGCAGAGCCTGTTCGTGATCGACGTGCGCCGCAAGGCTAAGGATACGCTGTGGAAAACGCTGTTCGGCGGGCGCGGGCGAGGCAGTCTGTCCAAGCGCGACCTATTGAGCGTCACCACACAATTGGCCATCATGACGCGCTCCGGCGTCGACCTGGCCTCGGCCTTCAATTCGCTTTCGCAGCAATGCAGCAACGCTACGCTGCGCGCTATCCTGGCCCAAGTGCATCGGGACGTGACCGGCGGCAAAAGCATTTCCGATGCCATGCAGGTGCAAGCTGCCATCTTCGGCGATGCGTACGTCGCTAGCGTGGCCGCGGGCGAAGCAGCCGGCAAGCTGCCGGACGTGCTCGCCCGGCTGTCGCAATTTCAGCGCACGGAAATTCGCGTCCGCGCCGCGATTCGCACGCTGCTGGCGTACCCCGTCGTGCTGGCGTGCGTTTCGTCGCTGGTGGTGATCGGCCTGGTGACGTTCGTGCTGCCCAAGTTCTCCGACATTTTCAGTCAATACGAGATTCCCCTGCCACGACTAACGCAGGTCGTTGTGGCGGTGTCCGAGATGCTGCGGCAGCACATATTGTATTGGCTTCCGCTGGTCGTTGGCTGCCTGGTTACGCTGTTGATGTCGCGGCGGTTCGAATCAGGCCGGCGGCGCTGGGACGCCGCCATGCTCAACACGCCGATCCTGCGCGAAATCACCCGCGCGTTTTACATCGGCCGCACGTTCCGCTTGCTCGGGCTGATGATCGAAAGCGGCGTGCCGCTGCTGGACGGCCTGCGGCTCACGCGCAACTCGATTCGCAACGCCCTGTATCGCGACTTGTTCGACGATTTGGAGAGGTCGATCCTCAACGGGCGCGGCCTGGCCAACTCGCTCATCAATGCCGGATTCGTGCCGGCCGTGGCAGCCGAAATGGTCCTCACGGCCGAACGCACAGGAACGCTGGGAATGGTCACCGAGCTGATGGGCGAGCATTACGAAGAAGAAGGAGAATCGAAGCTGCGCGAAATGGCGACGATCCTGGAACCGCTCATCATTGTCGCGATGGGAGTGATCGTCGCGACCATTGTGCTTGCCGTGATGTTGCCCATGTTTGATATCGCGACGATGGCACGTTGAGAAAAGAAGGTCTCGGGTGTCAGAACACCACCGTCCGACACCTGGCACCTAAAAATAGGAGATGCACATGAGACTTATGAGATTTCGAAATACGATCATGGCGATGCTGCTTGTCACTGCCGGCACCATCTGCGGCGCCACGATGACCGCAACGCGCGAGGCTAACGCCGAAATACGCGCTACGCCGCGACCGCAATCGTTTCAATCCGGCGGCCAGCAGTCGGTCCCGATCCTCAGGGAAATCGCCGCGACGCTGCATCAAATGGACTCGCGGCTGGCACGATTGGAGACGCTGGCCCAAAAGATGCAAGTGAAGAAGAGTGAGTAGGTGAGTGGGTGAGTAGGTGAGTAAATGAAAAAGTTGGGTGAGTGGTCAATGCCAGACCTACTCACTTACTCACTTACTCACCACTTGTGACAAGGGATTGAACTTGGTTCTTTCACGCAAACTCGGTTGGATCGGCGTCGACGTGGGGACGCACACCGTCAAGCTCGCGCAGGCCGCGCGAGACGAGGGCGGCGTGCGCCTCCACAGCGCCTCGGTGATCCAGCGGCCGGCCGCGTGGAATGGCGATGATGCGCTGGGCCAGGTGCAGCCCATCACGTCGACGCCGGAAATCCGGGCGGCCTTGGAATGCGGCGGCTTCGTCGGCCGCAACGCGGTTTGCACGTTGCCGATGAACGTGTGCCAGCTTCGCGGCATGAACGTGCCGGCCGGCAGCGACCAGGAACGCCGCGCCATGGCTACCCATGAATTGGCGCAGGAATGGGCGGATAACACGACGCCAATGGAATTCGATTTTTGGGAAATGGACTCGCCGCACGGAGACAAGAGCGGCGACGGGTTCAACGTGAGCATCCTCGCGGCGCCTCGGCCAGGGATTGCGCAGCTCTGGCACGACTGCCGCCAAACCGGCCTCGATTGTTGGGCGATTGACGGGACGCCGCTGGCCTTGGCCCGTGCCGTGGGGCTCGTTTCGGAGCGCGATCGCAGCCGCCCGGCTTTGGTTGTGGATTGGGGATATTCGAACACCACGCTTGCGATCGTATCCGACGACCAGCCACTCTACAGCCGGCGAATCCTGAATTGCGCATTTCGTCGGGTTCTCGATGCAATCTCTCAATCGCTCGACGTCACGCTGGATGAGGCTCAGCATCTGGCGGATACGTACGGCCTTACGCCCGTCCAATCTGAGCCACAAACCGATCCACAAATCCAGTCGGCCATCGGCGAAGCGGCCGCGGAAACCCTCGACGAACTCGCCAATCAGATTACCCGCACGTTGCAGTTTGCCGAAACACAACGCCGCCATCTTCAGCCGTCCGGCGTATGGCTGACGGGTGGCGGCGCATCGCTGCGCAACGTCGCGCCCTATCTGACCGCGGCGCTGCAGTTTCCCGTCGAAGTTTGGCACATGGCGCCCGCTACCGAAGCGATTCCTTGTGCTGCGGAGCACCGGGCGGCGATTTTCGCTGGTGCAGCGGCCCTTTCAGCCTCGGTGTGGAGGGCGGCATGAGAACGATGATCAATTTATTGCCGAACCTGTATCGTCGGCAGCAGGTTGTCCGGCAGCGCACCAAACAATGGGCCGCCGTGATTTCCATCATGCTTCTGGTCGGATGGCTGCTTCACTTGCGCGAAGTGAGTGAACAGCGCGAGCGGGCGCAGCGCCTGGAGGTGCTCGAGCGCGAACACATGCCGACTCAAACGTTGCTCCAGCAGCTTGTCGCCATGCGACAGAAGCTCGTCGATCTGCAGAAGCAGGAAGTGATCGCCAACGAACTGGAACACCAGCGCAATGCGCTGGCGCTTTTGGGCGTCATCAGCAAGGCGGCCGAAGCGACGGGGGGGCGACTGCGCGTAACCAACATGGAACTTAGCAATTTTCAGAGCCCGCATACAGCGGCCGGTGCCGGCGGGGCCACCGGTCAACCTGGCAAGCTGACGCTGAATGGGGTCTCGCTCGACAGCCCGGCCGTGTTCGAGCTTCTCGACGGGCTGCAGAATTCAGGCATGTTCAGCCGCGTCGTTCTCAACGAGCTGACGGAACGCGAGGGACACCAGCTGGCGCTACGAGATTATGAGGTGAGCTGCGAGTTTTGAGTGGTAAACAGCCCCGGCTTTGCCGGGGGGTTGTCCGAACGAAACTTTTCCATTGCACATCAACCCCCGGCAGAGCCGGGGGCTGTCTAGCCTACGAATTTACGCCAAGCCACAAGCATGTTGCGAAACAAGGCCATCATCGACGACGAGACACGGCGTTTCGGCCGCATCTTGCACTACGCCGGCGTGCTGGCCTGCGTGGTGTGCGCGACGGCTGGCTATTCGCTGGTCCACGCGCCCACAGCCAAGGCGATCGCCAACACGTCGCTGCGGACTGATGAATTGGCGCTCTCGGTGGAGAACGCGCCGCTGATTCGGGAGCAGCATCGCAAAGTTTCCGAGTCGCTGCGTGCAGTCGAAGCCCGAATCGCGGCGGTTCAACGGCGCGTACCGCGTCACGCCGACGGCGGCGCCTTTTTGAGGCAAGTCACCAAGATCGCCGACTCCGAGAAGCTGGCCATCAGGGATTTCCATCCGGAAACGCCCTCCGCCAAAGCTGGCTATGCCGAAATGCAAGTCACGCTCAGGGGTCGCGGCAGCTATGCCAGCATTTGCGCGTTCATTGACAAATTGAACAGGTTGACTCGGCTCTCCAAGGTCAAGGATCTCACACTATCCTCTGCAGATGGTGCGGTCGAGTATCCGATGACAGCAACGCTCATCATTTATTTCGGCCTGCAGGCCGCCGACGGGAACATCCAGGAGAATCGCCGTGGATGAGCCTCAAACATGGTCGAAACGAGTCGGGCTGACGCGCGGCAAGGCGGCGATCGTCGTGGTATTGGCCGTTACGCTCGTGGTGGTGGTGTACGTGAAGTACGGCCCGTCGGGCGCAACGAACCGTTCGGGCGGCCTGGTCGGAGCTTTCATTGCTCGCGCCGCGCCGAGGTCCGGCAGTTCGAATTCTGACTCAACATCGGCAAAGAGCCAGCAGCCGACTTCCAGTGCGCGCGGGTTGTTTTCCACGGCGGCTGACGCTTCGCGGTGGAAATCGCCCGATCTGTCGATCGTGCTGGCATATGATCCGTTCGCGCTGCCGGCTGAGTTCCCGCAATCGCTGCAAGCTTCTGGCGCGTCGCGTTCGGCACAAGTTGCTGAGGCCGACGCTACAGAGGCCCAGGAGGCCGATCAGATGGCCGAAGCCATTGAAAGCCTGCGCATGGAGCTGGA
>DASXWB010000382.1:0-4715 GCA_036503915.1 Lacipirellulaceae bacterium
TCTTCATGCCATTCGTTGAAGGAGTTGATCATGAGGATGTCGTCGGCCTTCGGATCGGTGCGCGGCACAACAACGTCGTTGAGCATTTTCTGGAATAAATCGCCCTCCTTCGAATTGGGATCGTCGGTGAAGTATCGCGGGGCGGCCGGATGCCCGCTGCGGACGCCCGAATCATTGAAACCGGGCGACGCGGTGGGAATAAAGCCCACGTTCGTCGCGGCGAGCGACTGGAGCGCGCCGTTGTAAACGTTGGTTAATTGATTGAGCGCCGCCGCCGTCGAGCCGCGGCTTTGCATTACGGTTCCGTAGACGTCGAAATCCGTGATGGCGTCCCAAAGTTGGGCACGCTGGAGATTGACTCCACCACCGAACAAGTCATCGCCGACGATGTACGGATTGACATGAAACTCCGAATTGATTGCGGAGCGCAAGGCGGCAACCGCATCGCGAGACACCTGGCTGTTGAAAAACGCTCGCGTCAGATACATGAACACGACCGGCCGGCCGTCAATTTTCAGATAATTGGGGTCCTGAAAATAGTTAGTAGCGAGATAGCGAAAATCGGGAACGAGATTGCTGAAGTTCGGATTGTCAAACGTCCCCAGTCGTCCCGTCGATTCGTAATGGATGGCGTAGCGCAGTTCAGCACGGCGTGGATGATTCAGAATCGAAGTGCGGATGGTCGTGTTTTCTGCTGACTGCGGTCCCCACCAGCTGAGCGCCCAAAAGTCGATGTTGCCGCGATGGCTTTGATCAATGTGAGCGGCGATTGTTGCGCTATTGCGATTACTGTAAACACCGAGCGCGGGAGGCTGCGGCGGAGAAAGGTGGCCGCGCAAGCTTGAATTGACGCTGTGCCCTCCGGAAAACGAACCGTACCAGGGGTAGTAGTAAGCGCCGACAACCGGCTCGCCGGCCGCAGTATCGAATATCGACAGCGCGGCTAGCGCGGTCGCTACATAGACAACAATCCAGCGCTTGAAAGTAGTTGACGCCATAGTCGGGATTCATTCTACCTGCTGCATCGACCGCAGCCCATCGGCCAATAAAAAAAGCCATCCGCGCCCTGGAGCGCGGATGGCGAACACTATGCGGATCCATGCTTAGCTGGCAATGGACGGAACGTATTGCGAAACCGTCTTGCGCAGCTGCTCGGTCGTGAACGGCGTCGTCAGGTAGCTCGACGCGGCCGGGCAAGTCTTCTTCAGCTCGGCCACGTTCTGCGTCTGGGGAGCCGTGACGATGATCGGCACCTTGGCATCCATCTTGCGGAACGTCTTGAGCATGTCCTCGCCGGTGCCGGTGGTTGTCTTCCATTCGGCGAAGATGACGTCAAAGCTGCCCTTCTTCACGAGCTCAATCGCTTGCTTCGTGTCGTTGGCTTCCACGACATTTCGCACGCCGATCTCTTTGAGCGAGCGGGCGATGTTCTTCCGCACCTGCTTCGAGCTGTCGGCAACCAAAGCCTTGATTTCCATGACCATAACCTCGGGATTGACCCTTGCCGCATTAGGTGGGATTGGGGCCGCTGTCGGCGGCAGGGCGGCATGCGGACCCAGGCAAATGTAGGTCACGCGATTCAGGTCGGCCGCGCGTCCATCCGTAGAAATCGATTGTGCCGAGAATGGCGTGTGGCGGTAGGAGGCTATGGGTCTGGCGATGCCTGGCCCATACGTCCCGGCTGGATCGCCGCGGCGCTTGGTGACTGTATTGGCAGTTAACAAAGAATAGCTGTTTTCGTCATTATTTTCGGATTGCTCCGATTTGAGCTTGGAGTGACGTACGCAGATCGCTGGTGGCCTATTGCTTTTTACTGCTACCCGAAGGTCTGTGGTTCAAAAGCCTTAGGCAGATCAGGCGATTGGCCCCTTGCACATACAGCAGGCCACGGGCAAGCGCCGGTGCGGCCCACGCGGGATAGGTTAGCAGCGGCTCTCCGAGGTCCGTTTGCAGCTCCCATTCCGCAAGTTCGTCGTAGCGCTGCGGTGTGGCTCGAATTAGTCGAAGTGTTCCGTCTTCGCTGAGGCATACGAGCTTGTCCTCGACCAGCAGGAGCGACGAGCGGCCCATGCCCGCTTCGCTCCAAAGCACCTTCCCGGTCTTCCATTCAACGCAGCGCAGTTCAGCATCGGGCGCATGGTAGCCGCTTGAGCCATAGAGATAGCCTTGATGCTCGATTGGCGTATTCCAATGAAGTGCCAAGGCGCGATTGCGGCGACGGCCGCGGTCGGACCACACTTCGGTGAATGAATTCTCGGTAAATCGCACCAGCGCGCTGCCGAGCTCATACGTTTCTGAGATGAACACTTCGTCGCCGGCCACGACCGGAGTGGCGGCATTGACGCTTTCGAGCATTCGCGCGCGCCAGGGAAACTGCGCAATTGTTTCACCCTTTTCAGGATCAATCGCCATCAGTCCCCCGCGCGCGAACATGAAAACGATTGCTCGCTGGCCGATTTTTGTCACGACCGGGCTGGCATAGCTCGCCAGATCGTCGCCCGTTTTCCAGCGGACTCGGCCGGTCGCGGCTTCGAACGCAACCAAGGCGGAACGGTCGGCGCGAACGCGGCCATTGGCACTGTAAACATCCGGCGGGCTGCCCGGCGGGCTGCCGCCGACGTTCACCAAAACAAGATCGCGCCATACAAGCGGCGTGCTGCCGACTCCGAAGAAGTTCTTCACAACGTTAAAATCTTTCATCGTGTCGACGCGCCACACCGGCTCACCGTCAGCCACGCGAACGCACTGCAGCATCCCCTCGGCGCTGTAAGTAAAGACTCGCTCGGCCTCGACGATGGGCGTGGCCCGCGGCCCATTGTTGTATCCCAAAAGATCCTCATAATCGGTCGGGTGGTCGCACGTCCACAACTCGGCGCCGGTTTCAGCATTGAAACAGGTGAGCCGCGCGGTGTCTGCGAAGCGCGCGAAGTGAAACAATCGGCCGTCGCTGACTGCCGGCGCCGCGTAGCCGGTGCCGATGGGGCGCTGCCATACGATCGGCGGGCCGGTCGCCGGCCAGCTCGCCGGCAGCCCGCGTTCGGCCGACTTGCCATTTCGCTGCGGGCCTAAGAACCCGGGCCAGTCTGCGGTATCAATCGAGAGCTGTTCCGGAGTATTTTTAGGGCTCTGACCAATCGCATTGGGCAGCAAAACACTATGCCACGTGAGCCAAAACGCCACGGCTCGAATTTTGCGCAACCGTGGAATCATTTCGACAAACTCCGTCGCGCGCAACGAAAGCTCGCAGGCGCAGGCGGCTCGCATTTTTCCGCGTTGGCGCGTTGGCATTTGTTAAACTGGGAACTCGCCACCGACGTATTCATTTCTGCCGCTGTCACCGGCCGGGATCTTTTTGCGACGCCCTACGATGATAAACTTCGCCGCACCCGGCCGCCATTGCTGGCGAGGCCTCATCGTCGTATTTGTGCTGGCATCCGAATCGCTGGCCGGCCTTTCGTTCGATTTCCGATACATCGACGATTCCACTGGAACCTTCGCTTCCCGTGGATGGCTTGATTCGAATTCGCTTTTCCAGCGCAACATCGCAGCCGCCGCCTCGCTGTGGGGGGCTCATTTTGCGTCCGACGAAACGATCATCATCCGAGTGGATCCGATGTCGTTTGCCGCCCGCGCCGGCGGCACATTTACGCTGGGACGATCGCTCTACATGAATCCGCAAGGCCAGAAGGTTTGGGAGGCCGGGCCCTTAACGCGGATTCTCACCGGCAACAATCCGGGCGAAGAGGACTTTGGGTATGACATCCTTTTGGGGTTCGATGCGCCGTATGTGGAGAACAACTATTGGTTTGATCCACAGCCGGAATTGCGGATTGCCCCGGTACCGTCCAATAAAGGTGACTTTCTAAGCGTGGCACTTCACGAGTTGGGACACGGCTTTGGCATGGCCGGCTTTCGCGACTTTCCCACCGGGGAGCTAAACGGCGCCAACATCACGCAGATGGACGAACTCTCGTATTTCGGCGGAAACGGCGACCCGATCGGGCCGGGCGGCCAGCGCAACGCGATGTACTTTGACGGCGAAACTGCAGCTCGGCTTTTCGGCCGCGATTTGCCGCTCACCCACAAGCCGCCAGGCCACCCGCTGCACAGTCAAAACTACTACCACCTGAGCGCCTGCGATTCAGGCGCCCCGGACGGCCTCCAAGGCACGCTGATGAACGGATGCGCGGTACCACACGGTGAGCGGCTGCACATCTCGCCGTTTGATCTTGCCGTTTACGCCGACATGGGCTACCCCATGGCGAATCTCTTTGGCGACTTCAACAACGACGGAGATGTGGACGCGGCCGACTATGTTGTTTGGCGCAAACTGCTGGGAACGGCGTATACCACGGCCTATTACAATATCTGGCGATCGAGCTTCGGTTCGACCACAGCCCGCGGCGTGCCTGTTGCGTCCGCGCTTCCGGAGCTGCCCACTTGTACGCTGCTGCTGTTGGCCGCCATATTTTCGTTTGCTCACTGCCGCCGCATTTGTTCTAAGAGCACCTAGCAATATGAAACCGCCAAGGACGCCAGGTGCGCAAAGTAGTGCTTCGAACCGCGGCAAACCCAAGGTCTTGCTTGGCTACCTTGGCGTTCATGGCGGTTTAATTCATTCTGGAGATGCTGTGAGGAATTGTTGCGCAGCGATTCTCAATAGCGCACGGATCGATTGCGAATGACTCGTCAAACTGACCAGACAAATGTCGAGC
>DASXWB010000383.1:0-2748 GCA_036503915.1 Lacipirellulaceae bacterium
TCAGTTCTGACCTCAACTGGAAGAGCGTCGTCAGCGGAGTCGCGCACTTCGGCGCGCACATGCTGATATCGGCGGTGATGAGGCTCGAGAGCTGAATGAAATCCCGGAACTCGGCATTTGCTTCGATTTCGACAAAGCCCGGCGGCAGATAGAAATCGAGGAATACATTGCCGGAGTTTAGCGCCACTGCATCGATAGTGTAAATCGCTCGCCCCTTGACGCTGGAGTAATCGCGGAACGGCCCGCCGTTTCGATGACGCAAGGTCGCGTTGGCTGCGATTTCCGACGCGCTTGTGCGGCCGGCGGTCCTGGCTTCGCTTGGAGACGTGAGGTTGCCGTCGAAATTGTTTGCGTGGGCCGTTCCGTCGACGGTTTCGGTGACGACTACACTCTCATTGGCACCAAGGCAGTCGCCGACGCAAATTACTGCTTCGGAGTGTTGCCGCGTTACCGTGGTAAAGACCGTTCCGCGGGCCGGCGCGGCAACAATTAGAGACACCGCGACAACGAACAGCAGAATTCCTGACACAACGGCGTTCATTACCGGCCTCCTCAATGTCGGACTGCGAGACCAATGGAACGATGCCCAGATGAAGATGCCGGACGGGCGACGGCCCCGAATCTAAGCATGGGCCAGCCGATTTGCAAGCAATTTCGCGACAGGTCAATCTACGCCCTGCGCGGCGGACCGATTCAGCCGGCTGATGATGTAGCCCCAGGCGAGTGGAAGCACGGAGATGCAGACGACTGCAACGACCACGAACTCAAAGTTCTCTTTCACTACGGGGATATTGCCGAACGCGTATCCAGCGCCCACGCAAAGCCCGACCCAGAACAGGCCGCCCGCAATGTTGTAGAACGCGAACTGCGGATAGGACATCGTCCCGGCGCCCGCGACAAACGGGACAAACGTGCGCACGATCGGCACAAATCTCCCCAAAACGATCGCCTTGCCGCCATGCCGCTCGAAGAAGCGATGGGCGTGCATCAAATGGTCGCGGTTGAGAAGCCGCTCCCAGAAGCTGCGGCGTTCCTCGGCCCGAAATACGCGCGGGCCGACAAAATGCCCCACGGAGTAGTTCACGGCGTCCCCCAGGATCGCCGCTGTGGCTAGCAGCACGAATAGCAGCCAGATATTGAGAACCGGAGAGTCCCCGCCTTCCGGATACGTGGCCGCAAGCGCCCCGCAGGTAAAAAGCAGCGAATCCCCCGGCAAAATCGGCGTTACAACCAGGCCCGTCTCGGCAAAAATGATCAAAAACAAGATCCCGTAGATCCACGGCCCGTAATGCTCGACCAGGGCTTGCAGGTGGGCGTCGAGGTGCAAAAAAAAGTCGATCAGCGAGTCCATGGCCGTCCAATCGGGCTTTGAAACAAAAATGCCACCGAATTCTAGCTGCCAACAACTGCCCCAGCGAGGCGCGCGAGCGCGAAAAACGCGGCAAACGTAGTTTTGGGCCGGTTTTTGCGGGCAAAGCGACTCAGACGCTACCTCTTCAAATCTGTCGCACCACGCTTGACAGCAGCGGGGCAGCTAGCTATACCTACTATTCTGATTCTGAATTCTGATCGATTCCGATATTAGTATTGTTGATTGACGGGCGGCTTCGTCGAAACCGGGCGCTACCCATAGGACGGCGTCTCGCATCGCTCGGTTAATCCATAGCCGCCGACCTACGGTCGGCCGGCAGCGCGCGCCTGAGGCGCGCGCCACGGTCTTTAAGCACCCATTGATTCGCCATGCACCTTCGCTTCCTGAAAATTTTCTGCGACGTCGTCGACCTGGGCAGCTTCTCGCGGGCGGCCAAGGCGAATGATGTCTCGCAATCCAACGCCAGCCAGGTGGTCCACCATTTGGAGGAGCACCTGGGCGTGCAGCTGATCGACCGCTCGCGGCGGCCATTCGTCGTCACCTCTGAGGGTAAACGATTTCACGAAGGCTGTCGCGTAATTGTCCAGCGTTACGACGATTTGGAGCGGGAAGTTCGCTCGTTGCACGAGGCGGCGGCGGCGCGGCTCACCGTGGCGTCGATCTATTCGGTCGGCCTGGCGCACATGAGCGGTTACCTTCGCGAGTTTCTGGCGGCTCACCCCACGGCCGACGTGCGCCTCGAATATGTTCACCCGGACCGCGTGTACGAAGCGGTCGATCACGGTGAGGCCGATTTGGGGCTTGTGAGCTATCCGGAGGAATCACCGAGCCTTGGCGCACTACCGTGGCGCACCGAGCCGATGGTGGTGGTGTGCTATCCGCAGCACCCGCTCACCCGGCGGCACAGCGTGCCATTGGAAGCCCTGCGCGGCGAGCCGTTCGTGGCGTTTCAGACAGGCCTCAAAATCCGTGAGGAGATCGACCGCGTTCTGGCGTTGCACCGCATCCCAATCCGCGTCGCCTTGGAATTCGACAACATCGAAACGATCAAGCGCGCGATTGAAATCGGAGCCGGCATCAGCTTGCTTCCCGAGCCGACGATCACGCGCGAGATAGAATCCGGCACGCTGGTTCAGGTTGAAATCGAAGGCCGGCCGCTCGTGCGCCCGCTGGGAATCATCCACCGCCGCGACCGCAAGCTCAGCGAAACGGCGCAGCAGTTTATCGAGCTTTTGCAATCGGAGTCGTTGCGCACTAGCGCGGATGACGTGCCCAGCGCAGCGCTTAGCGAATCCAATGGTCACAATGGCAAGCCAAGCCGCAAACGAACGCCGGTCGAGCATTAGCACGCGCCCGCTCGGAGGAATCTGCCATGT
>DASXWB010000384.1:0-1830 GCA_036503915.1 Lacipirellulaceae bacterium
GGCAGCAGCTGGTGCGCGAGGTGATCCTGGCGCCGCACGTGCAGGACTACATCGCCCGGCTCACGCTCGCGACGCATCCCGAAGGTCAGTTTGCGGTGCCCATCACGAATCAATACCTGCGCTGGGGCAGCAGCCCGCGCGGCGCCCAAACGCTGACGCTAGCGGCAAAAGTGCGTGCACTCTTGAGTGGCCGCTACAACGTCAGCTTCGAGGACATTCGCCGAGTGTTCCTGCCCGCCATGCGCCATCGCGTGATTCTTAATTTCGAAGCTGAAGCCGAAGGCGTCGAACCGGATAAAATCCTTCTCGAAATCCTGCAGAACGTGCCAGAGAAGGCGGAAGACACCAAAGTGGCTTAAGCGTGGCAGACTCGTCGCGATGCCCCGATTTGGATTAAAAGCTTTCCTTGTTGCGTTTGCGGTGGTCGCGTTGTGGCTGGCGACTTTCACCGTGCCGGATCCAACTTTGCAGGGATCGGGAAACGAGATTCGTCAAGGCTTTCTGCTCGCAATCTTAATAGCATCAGGCGTTGCCGCCGTTTGTTTTCGCGGTACACGTCGTGCGTTTTGGTCCGGTTTCTTTGTCGCAATGCTGTTACTTGGGGTAAGCAACGACTTCGAAGGGATACTAGGGATATACAGACCAAATGTGTTCATAATTGCAAGCAATTGGACCAGTAGCTTCGGACTCGCCGCCAATCAACACGCCGTCGTTTATTGCAACATCTGGCCAGCTTTGGTACTGGGCGTTTCAGCCATTGTCGGCTTTTCGAGTGCCTACATCTATAATCAAAGTCGCAAGACTGCGAACAAGTAACCATCACTCCGCACTTATGCCCGTTGCCGAATCCACTTTATTGCCGCCCGACCTCATGGCTCAGCTCGAACGCCTCGAGCTGGTCACCCGCAAAATCTTTCGCGGCCGGATGAAGGGCGAGCGGCGCAGCAAGCGCAAGGGCCAGAGCGTCGAGTTCGCCGACTTCCGTGGTTACGTGCCGGGCGACGATCTGCGCTCGCTCGATTGGAATCTTTTCGCACGGCTCGACAAGCTCATCGTAAAACTGTTCCTCGAAGAAGAAGACCTGCACTTCTTCACGCTCATCGACGCCAGCCTGTCGATGGATTTCGGCGAGCCGACCAAGCTGCAATACGCCAAGCAGCTGGCCGCCGCGCTGGGCTTTGTCGGCCTGATCCGCACCGACCGCGTGCGCATCGAGACGCTGGGCCAGCCCGTGCACCTTAGAGCGCCCGTGCTGCGCGGCCGGCGCAGCGTCTGGCGGATGATCGATTTCATCGAGGGCATCCAGCCGGGCGAAACGGCGTCGCTGGCCGAAGGCATCAAGAAGTTCTGCCTCCGCAACGCGGGCAAGGGCATCGTCGTCTTGATCTCCGACCTCATGGACAAGAACGGCTATGAGCCGGCGCTGCGGTACCTTGTTTCTCAGCGGATGGACGTCTACGTCATCCATGTCCTCAGCCAGGAGGAGCTAGATCCCGACGTTAAGGGGGATTTGAAACTGGTTGACGTGGAGGACCAGGACATCGCGGAAATCTCGGTAAGCGCTCCGCTATTGGCACGCTACAAGGCAACACTTAATGCCTTCGTGAGCGGCGCTCAGGAATTCTGCAACCGCCGAGGAATGAACTACCTGCTTGCCAACAATCAAACGCCGGTAAAAGATCTCATTGGAAGTTACCTGCGGCGACGAGGCTTGGTTCGCTGACCCAGGAGTGATCGTCAGTAACGTGGAGAAATCAAAAATGGAAGAGCAACTCCAAGAACTGGTCAACCTTCAACGTGAACAAAACCAACTGTTTAAGCGATTCCTTT
>DASXWB010000385.1:0-10363 GCA_036503915.1 Lacipirellulaceae bacterium
GCCGGCCAGAACCTCACCGGCACGACCTTTCATTACGCCACTCTGACCAATGCTAACCTTAGCCAGGCGAATCTCACCAATGCGAGCTTCGATGAAGCCATATTGACTGGGGCGAACCTCTCCGGGGCCGACGTAAGGAGAGCCAGTTTCGTATACGCCGAGGTCACGGCCGACCAAATCTACTCAACGGCCAGCTACCAAGCGCACGATCTGACGGGAATCCGCTTGTCAGGCAACTTTTCCGGTGCAAATTTCGCGAGTCAAAACCTCACCGAGTTCTTATTTCGCGGCTCGCTGGGCTCTGCGGATTTCAGTCAAGCGAACCTCACGCGTGCAGACATCATCTATTCCGATCTGACCAATGCGAAGTTTATCCAGGCCGACCTCACGGATGCGTACTTAGGTGCCGCCACGCTGACCGGCGCCAACTTCACCGGGGCCCGAGTGCGGGGGGCGAAGTTCAGTGGTACCAACATCACGCCGGCCCAGCTCTACTCCACCGCCAGCTACCAGGCCCACGATTTGACGGGAATTGTCCTCGTAAATACCAACCTCGCCGGTGCGAACCTCGTTGGACAGAACCTTACGAACGCAGACCTCTTTGTCACCAAGCTGAACAATGCCAACCTTAGCCAGGCCAACCTCACTGATGCAAACCTCTCGGGCGCCACACTCACCGGCGCAAATCTGAGCGGGGCTGTAGTGCGTGGAGCAAATCTGTCTCGTTACTACGATGGCAGTAATTGGTATGGAGGAATTGCCCTAGCCCAGTTTTATGCGACCGCCAGCTATCAGACACACGATTGACAGGAATCATGGTCACGGGCATGGATTTTGCCGGTGCGAACCTCGCTGGGCAGAACCTCACGGATGCGAGCTTCCAAGACACCAACCTGATCGGCGCCAATCTGGCCGGGGCAGAAGTGCGGGGCGCGGATTTCAGGTCTTTCTATTCCGGCGCACGAATCTCGGTAGCGCAGCTCTACTCCACTGCCAGTTATCAGGCCCACGACTTGCGTGGCATGGGATTGAGCGGCGACTTTTCGAACATGGACCTCGCCGACCAGGACCTCTCAAATGCGAAATTCAAATACGCCGGCCTGAACGGTGCGAATCTCAGCCAAGCGAACCTCATTAATGTGGCATTCGAAGCGACTGGTCTCATCGGCGCGAATCTGAGTCAGGCAAACCTCACGAATGCAAATTTCGTCGGCGAGTATTCAAGCGCGAATCTCACGAACGCAAACCTCAGCTTGGCAAACCTCACGGGCGCGAATCTATCTGCCACCACGGTCACCGGCGCGAACCTGACCGGGGCCGAGGTTCGAGGGGCCGATTTCAGTTATGTCGCCATTAACCTCGCCCAGCTCTACTCCACCGCCAGCTACCAGGCCGTCGATCTGACTGGAATCGCGCTGGGCGGGACGGATCTCGCCGGCGTCAATCTCGCGGGACAGAACCTCACGAACGCGAGTTTCGTCACCAACGATGGAAATTACGCTGGCGCTAACCTCAATGGCGCAAATCTCAGCGGAACCGACTCGCGAGGCGCGAACTTTTTGTACGCCACGCTGACTGGCGCCGACTTTACCGGCGCCGACGTACGCGGAGCTAACTTCGACCGAGACATCGATTCTGAAATCGGAATCACCCTGGCACAACTCTATGCGACCGCGAGTTATCAGGCCCATGACCTGAGCGGGATCGGCCTGGTAAACGGTCCTCTTGCCGGGGTGAACTTCGCCGGGCAGAATCTCACCAACGCCGACTTTAGGGGGGCCAATCTGACTGCCGCGAACCTCAGCGGGGCCGACGCGCGAGGTGCGAACTTTCAATACGCCACGCTCTCCGGCGCGGTCGCGGGCAATCTGATACAAGCGAACGGGCACATTGCAGGTCTCAATCTCACGTCCGGCACATCGCTGATCGTCCGCGATCACGACGGCAACTCGACCGCCAGTCCCCCGACCGGCCCGCTGCCGATCGTCGTCGATCAAGGCATGACCATGAATGCAACGGGCGTCCTGCAGCTGGTGTTTGACGTCGATCCTTGGGATTCGCCGATCTCCTTCGCGCCGGGAATTCCCGTGGCACTCGCCGGCACGCTGGAGTTGACCTTCGTGCCCGGCGTCAACGTCGCTACCCAAAGCGGCCGGACGATCGACCTCTTCGACTGGACCGGCGTGACGCCCACCGGCACGTTCACCATTTCCAGCCCCTACACCTGGAACCTCACCAATCTCTACACCACCGGCGAAGTAACGCTCACCGCCGTGCCGAGCTTGCCCGGCGACTTCGACCACGACGGCACCGTCGACGCCGCCGACTACGTCGTCTGGCGCAAGACCGACGACGCGCAAGAAAATTATGACACTTGGCGGGCGAATTTCGGGAGCTCGCTCGGTCCCGGCAGCGGTTCGTCGCTACCTTCCGCTGGGCCGCTGCCGGCCACCGTTCCAGAGCCCAGCGCGCAGCTGCTGTTACTTTTGAGCGCCGCTGTACCGCTTCTTGGTTACCGCACCAGCCGGAAAAACGGCCAAATATGTTACTTGACAAATGTATACTAGACGTGCTATGCTATGCACACGCTGGATTCTCGGCGATTCGTTCCTTGACAATCGGATCCGGAGCTGCGCTTAGGACAGTTCATCGCAACAGTTGGTTTGTGTGCGCTACCGCTGCGCGCCGACCTGCGATGGATGTATCGTGTGCCCAAATTCGCATCATGCCCAAATTCGCATCAGATGTCCAAAACTATGTGTGGGGAATTTTGGACAACTGATGCGGCGCCTCGAAGTGTCCGACGAGTTTCGCCTCACCTCGGGGGGTTTTTGTCACCCCCCCGGGGCGAAATTCAGCCAATTTCGCCCCACCGTCGCGCACGAACTACCAAGCAGCAACCGACTTACAGCAGCGCGCTGAGGCGAAATTCGCCGAATTTCGCCCCACGAAAAAAAGAAAAAAATTTAGTGGGGCGAAATTCAATCCCGTTGCCGCGCGAGCCGGCGATTTGTTAACCGGTCCGCGACGAAAGCGTCAGCCTTTGGAGGGTGTGTCCAAATCGCATCAGATGCCCAAAACCCATAGCAGAGAATTTTGCGCAACTGCCACTTTGTCAGGCATTCACGTAAGCGGGTTTCTTGGCTCGACGGAGCTCGCGAAGTCCGATGAACCGTCGATCCTCTGTCAAGGCGATTGGTTTACGGCTTCATCAATCAGCCGCGGCGGCAGGCCGATGTCGCATACGTGAATTTTTCCGAGGACCGAATTGGCTGGCGGGTGCGCGAAGCCAGTTTTCATCGCGGCGAACGTGCAGGTGTGATCGGCCCTGACGGTGTGCGTTGCGGGCTGGCCGGTGTCGCAGTCGAGGCCGCTGGGTAGATCGACCGCCAGCACTTGCGTGTTAGCATGCCTGCGGTTGATCCAGTCGATGGCCGCGTCGAACGGCGACCGCGGCTCGCCGACGGCACCTGTGCCGAGCATCGCGTCGATGAGCCACGTCGCGCCGCTGGCATGCTGGTTCAGGAGGTTGTCGAGTTCCGAAGTAGGTCGGCCGAGCCGAGGCGGATCCGCCGCTCGGCTCGCGGCACCTACTTCGGGCTGCCCAGCGATCGGCTGAGATAAATCGATGATCCTACTGCCGCACTTCTGCAAGATTGCGAAGTTGGTGGCCGCGTCGCCGCGCAGTTCGCCTGGCGGGCAAAGCAAAATCACGCGGCACTCGTACCCACGGATTTCGAGGTGACGCGCGATCACGAAGCCGTCGCCCGCGTTGTTGCCCTTGCCGCAGAGGATTGCGACGGAGCCGTTGAGGCCGAGTCGCTCGAGGACATCGACGCAGCCGCGGCCGGCGTTTTCCATGAGCACAATACTCGGGATGCCGTAGTCGGCCGTAGCGAGATGATCCAGCTTGCGGCACTCGTCACGAGTAAGCGTAAATGAGTTCATGTGCAGGGATCCAAGAGCCTTAACCAAAGGTGGGTGGGCGCGACTGGTCGCTCAACCGTATAATTGTGAAGCACGGCTAACTGCGAATGCACTGCAATTCACAACAATGACCGCCGAAGATTTAATCGAATTTCTTGAAGAGCGCCCGTTTCAAACGCTACGCCTCCGGTTGAGCGATGACAGGTCGTATGACATTCGTCATCCGGAGATGGCGATTGTGACGCCGACGATTGTTGCGATTGGCCTTTCGCAGGGCAATGGAACACGGCTAGCCGAACGCATTACCCATTGCTCCATCGCCCACATCGTTGAGGCAGAGCCCGTCGAGCGCGCAAAGTGAGCGAGTTGTGAGACTTTTACTTTTACAGGCGCAGTCTCACCACGAATACGTTGTGCCGTCGAGTTTGATCAGCACTGGCTCATCGAGCGCGAGGTACTGGGCGACGTGCTTGCCGTGGCGCTGGACCAGATCGAAGTACTCGCGGCTGTAACGCTCGATCTTGCGAGCCGATTTTTCATCGTCCGCGGTGACGGTGGAATCGACCAGTTGCTCGCCGCGCTGGAAGAAGGTTTTGCGGCCAATCTGGCGAATGTTGGCGGCGGATTTGCCCTTATCTTCTTGTGCATCGTAATAGTACACGTTGCCGCCGAAATATCCGCCGCCGGCCGCGTACAAACCGTCGGCTGCCGGCTGGCCGCCGCCATTTTCGCCCCGGCCGCGGGCGCCTGATAGCGAGAGCGGGCGGCTGGCCGCAGCCGCTGGCGCCTGCTCGGCGGTTTGCAAGCCGAGTTTCGCTTCCCGCTGCGAGAATCCGTATCGGCCCGAGACTTCGGAGAGCTGGTCGACTTCCTCCAGCGTTCGCCGGTAATTGCGCGCAAGATCGCGCACCTCGCTGGTTTCGTCCGCAAGGAACGATGTGTATGGCGTGAGAATTCCATGCTCGGTCGCCAAGGCCACCAGTTCATTCACAAGCTCTTCGTTGCGGCCCTTGAGGTCGAGCTCGTCGATGATTTCGCCGACGCGCCGAGTGGCCCAAAGCTTGGCGACGAAGGCATTCGTGTCGTCGTCGCTCTTTTTCACGAGCTTCGCCGGGAAATCGAAAGTCTTCTCGTCATCGCCGATCTTGCCTGCGACCTTCACCTTGGCCGCGCCGGCGGCGCGGTATCGGCCGACCAGCACGACCTGGTCGCCGGCAAACAGGTCGAATTCGCCCTTGGGATAGACGCGGCTCACGGTGGGCGCGCTCGACTCCGAATCCTCATCCTCGCGCTCCACGTCGAACGTGACTTTCACATCGGTCATAACCGGGGCGCCGATCTTGCGATACAGCGCGGCGACCGAGGCTTCGATGTCCTCGTTCGGACGCACGTACTGGCTCAGGCCGAAGTTCGAGCGGGCCAGCTTATCCAAGAGCCGGCTGTTGACGTCGTAGCCGACGCCGAAGGCGAACACGCGAGCTCGCACGTCATTGTGCTCCTCGCTGTGCTTGACGATGGCCGATTCGTTGGTTTCGCCAGTTGTGGGCAGTCCGTCGGTGAGGAACAGAACGTAGGTGGGCCGCTTGCTGTCGGCAAGCATATCCAGGGCGCGCTGGAGCGCGCCGTCGATGTTCGTGCTGCCGCCAGCGTACAGGCCTTCGACGAAGCCGACGGCGGCGGCGCGTGTTTCGTCGTTAAACTTTTCCAGCTCGGGGCGGAAAGTGCTGATCTCACTGTCGTAAGCGACGATGTTGAACAGATCGCCCTCGCGCAGGTTATTGAGCACGAACTTGGCTGCGCCCTTGGCCTGCTCGATTTTTTCGCCGCTCATGCTGCCGGAGCGGTCCACGACGAATACCACGGTTTTCGGCAGCGGTTTTTCGTCTTTGGATTTCACTTCGGGGCTGGCCAGCAGGAGGAAGTAACCCTCCTCATCACTTTTCGGCCGGTAGCTGACGACGCTGGCGGCGATGCTTTCCTCTCCGCTGTCGAAGAACAGACGGAAGTCCTCGCCCGGTATCGTTTTTTCAGCGTCGTACTTGGCGACGGCGTGCGTTTTGTCCGGCCGGTCGATCTCGACCTTGTGGGTTGCCGAATAAACATTCTTGATCGGCTGGCTGCTCTCGATCGCCACGTGAATCTTTAGCCGCTCAAGCGGCTCGCACGTGTATTTGGCGGTGCTCAGCGGAAAGATGAAGTCGGTGAGGCCGTAGTCCTTGCGCAGCAGCTGCGAGTAGCGCAGCGTGACGGTGCGCTTCGCGCCGGGCGGGATGGGGAACACGCTCGTCTGGAACATCCCGGTGCCGACCCATTCCAAGAGTGCTGGGTCCTGGTTCTTGCGAACGATTTCTTCGTAGCGCCTCCGGGCCTCCTCCTTCGAAAGCAGCTTCGCCTCGTATTCCTTGCCGTCCACAAGCAGCGTCAACTGGTCGATGGCGCCGTCATACGGAAGCGGGAACATGAAGCAGACTTCCATCTGCGTGCTGCCGACGTTCTGAAACGTCTGCGATACTTGCACGCGCGCCACCTGATCGGTGAGTTTTGCGTTGACTTCAAGCGAATCGATCTTGTAGGTCGACGCGGGGGGCCTCGGGATGGGGCGCGGCGGAATCGGCCGGGGCACGATAATTGGCCGCGGCAGGCGTATTGTTTGATCGACGCGGACGTCCACCAGGACGCCCTGAGCCAAAGCGCTCGCGCCGATGCCCATGATTGCAACTGCGACGACGACGATTGAGAGGTGACGATTGCGGGCCATGGTTCTGTGCTCCTGTTCCGCAGCAAGAGGTCAGAACCCCCGGCAGGGCCGGGGGCTGTCGAAGTTTTCAAATGGCATACACGCTCGCTAATGCTTTGACGTTCCGAGCTCGACAAAAGTTTCGGCGGGTTGTGAAGCCCCGTATTCTGTGCAGATTTCCGAGTCCGGCGCGGATTCCACTTGCTCAAAATGGGCGAGTTAGTGATGATCGCGACCCCTAAGTAAGTAGGCCAGGCGCGGCATCCCTGCCGCGTCTGCCTGGGCACCAGCCTGGACGCTGGTGTTTAAGTTTGGAGATTCTGGCGTGCCAAGCGTGAAGAATAATTCGACGACTTGCGGAGCGATTATTCTCGCGCTCGCAGCGTGGGCAGCCGGATGTCAACCCTGGAGCGGGCAGCAGATTGCGACCGTCGCACCGGGATCGCCCGCGCTTGCGGCGCCGTATCCAGTGACTGGCGCTCCTGCACCGGTCATTCTGCCGGCTCCGCCGTACCTAGAGACCGCGCCCGTCGTTGTTCAGCCGGCGCCGAACATCATGCCGATGTTTCCGCCACCTGTCGCGCCGCCGGCAGAAGCTGTGCCCGTCGGTCCGCTTACGAATATCGCACCGGGCGGACCGATCTCGCCACAATTTGGCCTGCCTGCTGGTCCGGAAATGGCGTCCGGTATTGCCAACCCGATTGCCGTGCCAGTTGCCGATGAGCAGTTCGCGTGGGACCAGATCGCCGATGTTGTCAGCGATTACTTTACGATCGCGCGCGAGCAACAAGCCCGGCGGAGCGGAGAGGCGGTGATGGAAGGTTTCATTGAAACGGCGCCCCAGGTCGGGGCTACCTGGCTCGAGCCGCACCGGCGCGATTCGGTGGGCAATTTCAATCGCTGGGAAAGCACGCTTCAAACGATCCGTCGGCGGGCGCTTGTGCGCGTGATCCCCGATGCGGCCGGCTATCTCGTCGAGGTGATTGTCGAGAAAGAGCTGGAGGACTTGCCCAAGCCCGAACATGCTTCGGCAGGCGCGGCCACATTTCGCAACGACAGCTCACTCCCCAGCCGGCGGCTGGAGCAAGTGAGTCATACTCGCTCGTCACCGCGCTGGATTCCGCTCGGCCGCGATCCGCTATTGGAACAGCAAATGCTTGCCGAGATTCACGCCCGGCTCGGCGCCGTGAGCGCGGGCGGCGCACCGATCTTTACTCCGTGAGCGGCGCGGGCTAAGCCGCAAGCGATCGACGGCGCGTGGCCCAGATCGTAATAGCGACTAGCGCGATGAGTAGCGCCGTCGAAGGTTCGGGCACGTTTGTTGCCGCACTGCCTGCCGGGGGCGGCGCCCTGCGGCCGAAATTGCCCTTCCAGACCAGATAGTCTTCCTGGTCCACTCGGCCGTCGCCATTTCCGTCGCCAACCGTGCCGCCAACTTGGCCAAACGCCTTTCGCCACACCACAAAGTCGGCCGTGTCGACGATACCGTCGTGGTTGTAATCGCCGGCGGGGTTTTCGACGGGCGGCTCATCGAGCAGCAACAGGCGAACGCTCGTAAGTCCATACTGCAATTGCCACATCAAAGGGCTTGGCACGGTTGGCAAGATGGCGCTGGCAAATGTGCCAAAAATGCCCGCATCGGCGGTGAGGAATTCGAAGCTACTTCCCCCGCTCGGCACGAATCCGGGAAGCAGGTTAACCTGCAGTGTGCCGCCGAGCGAAGCGTTGCCGTCAATCTCCAGGCGGTCGAAGAGTCCGATCGCGGTGCCGCCGAGTTCGATCGTCATCTTGCCGGCCGTTTGCGAGTAGTTACCAGTGATTGTCGTTACGCCGGTCGAGGCGCCGGGCGAGAAGTTTCCGCCCTGGTTGGTCAAGCTGCCGATGACGATGTTGACTCTCAGCTCGCCGCCGGTGAATTGGAATGGACCGCCGCTTGCGCGCTCGATGCCATTGACCGCGACCAATCCGCTGTCCATCGAGAACGAGCCGGCGCTGCCGATGCGAATCGCGTTCGCGCCGTTAATGGCGGCATTTGGTCCAGTGAGCTTGACCTGCCCACCGTTGATCACGAGGTCCCCGCCGAACGTGTTGTTGCCTTTGAGCGTGAGGACGCTGGTGCCCGTCTTGGTGACGCTGCGGGGCTCGTAGAAGTCGCGCAGCCCGCCCGTTACGACAAAA
Organism: Lacipirellulaceae bacterium; assembly: GCA_036503915.1. Classification (GTDB taxonomy): domain Bacteria; phylum Planctomycetota; class Planctomycetia; order Pirellulales; family Lacipirellulaceae; genus JABDGM01. Next base: position 8,843 of record DASXWB010000385.1, read on the forward strand.
TCCTGAGTGCCGTTGCCGGTGAACTCCAGGTTGTCGAACAGCTGCAAATCGCTGTGAATCTGAAATTGAAACTTAGCGGCAGTGCCGGTAGATGTCGCATCCAATCGGATCTTTGGACCAGCGCCGGCAAGACTATTGATCATCAACAAGGGATTGCCTGAGAAGCCGCCAGGGGGGCTCGTCGACCCGGTGAAATTGCCGGTGAGACGCACCTCATTGGCCATCAGCGGCATGCTCGTTTCGCGCGTCAAGTTATTGAACGCGCCATACTGCGAGTTGCTCGTTTGGAACTCCAAGATGAGGTTTGGATAACCGTCGGATCGCCGAAGTTGCACCGGCTCGCCTGTAACCGGGTGTGACCATGCTCCGTGAACATTGAACGAGTTACTGAAACCTCGAAAGACGAAATGGTCGAAGGGATTGCCAAAACCGGGACCCCACCGGTTCTTATCCATTTCGGACTCCCATTCGGTCATTTCGCGGAGCAGGTCGTCGACGACGGCGGGGTTCTGCGCGGAGACGTCGGTGGTTTCTCCCGGATCGTTGGCCAGATTGTATAGCACCGGTGGACCGCCGTTTGGTGAGCCAAGCTTCCAATCGCCCTTTCGCACGGCCCAAATGTTGTGCGTTTTCCAGACGAGCACCTCGTGCGGATCTTCCGTGTTCGTTCCGGACAAATAGGGCGTTAGATCCACTCCATCGCTGTTCAATTGAGAAACGTTGCCCCCGGCGGCGGCGTACACTGTAGGAAGCACGTCGTACATCGAGATGGGCTTGTCGTAGTTACCGGGCGCGACGCCCGGCATGTGAATGAAAAATGGAACGCGAATGCCGCCTTCCCAAGTCAAGCCCTTGTTGCCTCGCAGAGGCGTGTTCATTTCGGGGTACGGACCGCCATTGTCGTTCATGAAAACGAACATCGTGGGTTCGCCGCTCGCTTCGGCCGCTTCCACGATGCGGCCGACCGCGCGGTCGATCGCCCAAGTGGCCGCAGCCAGCCGCCGGATTGGCTCATCGGCGACGTGCAAGAAGCGGTTCGTATCCGTTTGCTTCGCTTCAACCGGCGAGTGGGGCGCATTTGGAGCGAAGTAAAGAAAATACGGATTCGCGTCCGATGTGTGACGGTTGATGAAACTCACCGCCTCGTCGCCTAGTCCGTCCGTGACGTACCTTCCCCATGTCGGATCGTTAGCGCTGGGATTGTTCGGGTCGGTCGTGCCGCCGGCGCGATATTCGGTTTCGACGATCGCGTCCCCACGTCGCATCAGGTTTTCCGGCGCCCATTCGAAGTAGTAATGCCGCGAGCCGCCCCAAAACCCAAAGAACTCGTCAAACCCTTTGTCCGGCGGCAGATTGACTCCGTCCTCAAAGCCCAAGTGCCATTTGCCGACGGCGCCGGTTTTGTAGCCGAGGCCCTTCAGGTGCTGGGCCATCGTGATCTGTTCGGTCCGCAATCCCTGATGGTCCGCCAAGGCCTCGTTCATGTAAGCGATGTTGTAGGCATAGCCGTAGCGTTGCTGA
>DASXWB010000386.1:0-3368 GCA_036503915.1 Lacipirellulaceae bacterium
GAGTGACTTCCATGCCATTGAGCCAGATTTCCCACCCCAAGCCCCAGGCCCCGAGCGTCGGTGATTCCCAGTTGTCCTCGACCAGGCGAATGTCATGCGTCAGCGGATCGAAGCCGAGCGCCGCGAGCGAGCCCAAATACAAATCGATGATGTTGGCAGGCGAGGGCTTTAAGACGACTTGGAACTGATAGTAATGCTGCAATCGGAATGGATTGTCCCCATACCGCCCGTCAGTCGGTCGGCGCGAGGGCTGCACATAGGCGGCATTCCAAGGCTCCGGTCCGACGGCCCGAAGCAGGGTTGCGGTGTGGAATGTCCCCGCACCCATTTCCATGTCGTATGGCTGCAGGATGACGCACCCCTGGCGCGACCAGTAGGACTGCAAACTAAAGATCAAATCTTGAAAGGTCGCGGGCGGGACAACGGCTGGCAGGTTGGACGGCATCAGTCCCGATCCTCGGTGAATTCGCAACTGGGCTGCGTGAAAAGCGCGCGAGTATAGCCTGCTGCTCTCGCGGTTCGGCGAGGGAGGGCCAGCGCAAGATCTTCAAAGGCGCACTATCAAGGAGCAAATCGATCGTGTTTTGCTTTACGATGGTGCAGCCGCCGCACCCCCGTCACGTCGTTCTCCGCAGAATCCAATGGTTTGCGCCATGACGGTGCGGTGGCATGGTTCCTGCAATTTTCGCGGGCCAGACCAACTAACCTCCGGCTCGTAGCGGCGAGCGACCCGAGGTCATCAATTTCGCCGTCTACCGGAGGAGACCTCATGACGACCCCCGCTGAAGTTCTCAGCATGTTGAAGGAAAAGGAAGTCAAGTTCGTGGACTTACGCTTCACGGACACTCGCGGCAAGGAACAACACGTAAGCGTGCCTGCGCACACGATCGATCAGGCATTTTTCGACGACGGCAAGATGTTCGACGGCTCGTCCATCGCGGGCTGGAAGGGCATCAATGAGTCGGACATGGTGTTGATGCCGGATGCGTCGACGGCGGTTGTCGACCCCTTCTTCGAAGAGACCACGCTCATCATCCGCTGCGACGTCCTAGAGCCATCGACGATGCAGGGTTATGACCGCGACCCGCGCTCCATCGCGAAGCGCGCCGAGGCCTATCTCAAGTCCACCGGTATCGGCGAGAAGGCGCTGTTCGGTCCTGAGAACGAATTCTTCATTTTCGACGACGTACGCTACGGCACGACGATGCAAGGCGCGTTCTTCGAAATCGCTTCCACCGAAGCCGCGTGGAGCTCGGGCAAGAGCTATGAGGACGGCAACAAGGCTCACCGTCCAGGCGTGAAGGGCGGCTATTTCCCGGTGCCGCCGGTCGATTCCTTCCAGGACATCCGTTCGGCTATGTGCTTGGCGCTCGAAGAGCTCGGCATGAAGGTCGAAGTGCATCACCACGAGGTTGCAACGGCCGGTCAGTGCGAAATCGGCGTCAACGCGAACACGCTCGTGCGCAAAGCGGACGAAGTGCAAATGCTGAAGTACGCGATTCACAACGTCGCGCACGCCTACGGCAAGACGGTGACGTTCATGCCGAAGCCGATCGTCGGCGACAACGGCAGCGGTATGCACGTTCACCAATCGATTTCGAAGGATGGCAAGCCGCTGTTCGCAGGTGACAAGTACGCCGGCCTGTCGGATCTCGCGCTCTATTACATCGGCGGGATCATCAAACACGCGAAAGCAATCAACGCCTTCACCAATGCGAGCACGAACAGCTACAAGCGGCTCGTGCCGGGCTTCGAAGCGCCGGTGATGCTCGCGTATTCCGCGCGCAATCGTTCTGCGTCGATCCGTATTCCGTGGGTCTCGAATCCGAAAGGCCGTCGCATCGAAGTTCGGTTCCCGGATTCGACTGCTAATCCTTACCTCGGCTTCGCCGCCATGCTCATGGCGGGCCTCGACGGTATTCAAAACAAGATTCATCCGGGCGAGCCCGCGGATAAGGATCTCTACGACCTGCCGCCGGAAGAAGCCAAGAACATTCCCGAAGTCTGCTACTCGCTGGAGCAAGCCCTCGAGTCGCTGGACAAGGATCGTGCCTTCCTCAAGGCGGGTGGGGTGTTCACCGACGATGTGATCGACGCCTACATCGCGCTCAAGATGCAGGAAGTGACCAAGGTGCGTATGTCGACGCATCCGCTGGAGTTCGAGTTGTACTACAGCGTGTGAGTACACGGGCGTCAGCACCTCCGGCTGGCGCCCGCTTCTCACCGCCGTAGCCCCGGTGACGGTGTTCACAAACGCCGTCATCGCTTTTGTAAGGCTGAGATCAAGCGGATATGCTCTGCCCTTATGCGTACGGCACTGATGGTTCTCGCGCTTCTTGCCGCGCCGGCAGTCGCAAACCAAACCGTATGGAAGTGGGTGGACGAGCAGGGAGTCACTCACTACTCCGATCGTCCCGTGCAGGGCGCTCAGCGCGTAGAGATTTCGGTCGGCTCACGCGCAGATTCGGCTCGAACCGCCCCGTCACCTGCTCGCGCCCCCAGTCCGCCTGCCGCTGCGGCCGAGTCTTATCGGGACCTCGAGATCTGGAAGCCAGCCGACGGGGATTCCATCGTCAATACGGGCGGAACTGTCGAGGTGCGCATCCGACTCGACCCTGCCCTACAGCGCCAACACTCGGTCAATCTCTACTTCGATGGCCGTCTGGTCGAGAACTTCCCGGCCGGATCGCTCGAGCACATGCTGCGCGACGTTCCGCGTGGCCAGCACTCGCTGGTGGCGGTCATCTTGGATGGCAGCGGCAAGCGACTACAAGAATCCCCCGTGGTCCGCTTCAACGTACGCCAGGAATCTGTCGCTCAACCGCCGGTTGGGCCTGCGTTACGCCCGCCGCCGAAACCACGCGGTCAGACCTCCAACAAGCCGCGGACGGTCCAGCCGAGTTACGCTGCGTTGAATGGTCAACGTCCCCGGATCGATCCGCGGACGAATGCTCCGCCCAAGCAGTAGCCTGTAACGGCGGACACCGCCGCCGCCTTCCCGATCTTTCGGCGCGAGTGCCGCGCGGCGCTGCGCACGCACGCACTGCAGCGAGCTGACCATGGCGGCGCAATCCTTATCGCTGCAGCTCGGTTCGATGGCGGATGCCACGCGCATTCTCGACAGCCTCAGCACCAGCGTGCTGATCGTCGATCGGTCTCGCGCCATTCTCTACTTGAACGTCGCAGCAGAAACGCTGTTCGGCGTCAGCCGCAACCAGATGCGCGGGCGCCCGCTCGCCGAATTGCTCACGGATGCGACCGCTATAGAAAGCGTCATCGAACGTGCAGTCGAACGCTGGCGGCCCTTCTCACGCCGCGAATTGGCGATCCGGCCGGTAAACGGCGACGACGAGCTCGTCGTCGACTGC
>DASXWB010000387.1:0-2341 GCA_036503915.1 Lacipirellulaceae bacterium
CGATTGACATGCGTCCGCCGGGGGGTGCCGAGTTCGGCAAGACCGAAGTCTTTTATCTGTCCGTGCGTCAGAATGATCGCAGCCGGGCCGCCGCGCTCGTCGCGGCGCTGTGCGGCCAGCTCGAGAACCGCATGCAGGAAATTCGCGATCAGCGGGCCCAAGGCATGGTCGCCGAATTGGAGCGCACAGTGGCCATGGCCGGCGGCGACCTGGCAGGCCAGACCACTTTGCTTTCGGCCTTCGAAGCCAAGATTGGCGCCGACTTGGCCGAGCTGCGCACTCTGAACGCTGATGTTGGCGCCCAGAGCGCGGCCTCGCAAGAGCTGCAGGCCATCGAGGCAGAACGTCGCTCGAACGAAGCGCGCCGGCGCGAAAACGAGCGGCTCCTCGCGCTCCTTACTGCCGCCCAGAGCGATACGCGCGAGTTGCTGGCTACGCCCAATAGCCTGTTGCAATCGCAGCCCGCGGTGAGCCAGTTGAAGACGGCACTCGTGAACGCTCAAGTTCATACAGCCGAACTGTTGGGCAGCCGTTCGGAAAAACATCCGTTCGTGATTGCCGCCCGGCAGTCCGAAGAATTACTCCGCCGCCAATTGCACGACGAGGTGGCCGTGGCCATTCGCGGATTGGAGGTCGACGTGGAGCTGGATGCCGAGCGCGAGCAGGCATTGTCGGCCAAGTCGACGGCAATGCGCCAGCGGCTGGCCCGGCTGGCCGAGGCACGGGCCGAGTACGACAAGCTGCTGGCCTCGGTGGCAAATCATACACGGCTGGTCGAAGCTGCCCGCACGAACCTGGCGGATGCGCGTGCCCGCCGGGCCGGCGCCATGAGCGCCAGCATAATCAGCCGCATCGACGGTGTGGAAGCCGGGATTCGGCCTGTTGGGCCGAGCCGCAAAACGGTCACCGGCGGCGGCGGCATCGCAGGCCTGCTGCTTGGCGTGGGCTTCGTGTTTTTATTTGCCAGCCCGCCGTCCGCAGCGGCGGCCACAGCTCCGCATACGGTGCGCGAAGTTTCTGTTCCAGTCGATGTTACGCATTCGAATGGCGCCTCGCAAAACGGTTTCGCCTTGAACCCAAAGGTCGGCCACATCGACGGAGCGAATGTCGGTATGTTTCATGGGATGACGCTCGAAGAGGCCATTCGCAGTGTCGAGCACCGGGGATAGTCGGGGATTGATGAACGAGCGGAATGACGAACGACCGAATGACCTATTTTCAAACTATCCTTGCCTATGCCGGTTGTAATCCTTGTGCTCGCAGTTGCCGCCGCCGTATGGTGGGCCGTTTGGGCCCGCCGCGGGTCGCTTCTCGTCGGCTCGACGATCGTGGTTGCAGTGGGCTATGTGTTGGGCCATCCGTTCTGGCACGCTGACATTGGCCCGCTGCCGCTAACGCTTGATCGATTGTGCCTGGTCGCGCTTCTCGCGACGTTTGCCGTTCAATGGTATGCGGGCCGCCAATCGATCGCGCGGCCGCTTGGAAGCGACTGGCTCCTGCTGGCTCTCCTCTTGCTTCTTGGCGCCAGCGCGGCTTTCGGCGGCGAACCGGAATTCAGCGATGGCGTCACGTCGAAATGGGGCCGGCTGCTGGCGAGTTTCATTTTGCCGGCACTGTTGTACCTCGTTGCCCGCCATGCTCGAATCGTGCGCTGCGAATGGTCTTTGGCGCTTGTGGGAATTGTGGCGCTGGGAATTTATCTGGCTGTCACGGCATGCCTAGAGATCGGGGGTGGCTGGTCGCTTGTTTTTCCTCGCTACATCAGCGACCCCGACGCAGGAATTCACTTCGGCCGTGCCCGCGGACCGGAACTGAACGCGGTCGGCCTTGGCATTTATCTCACCGCGTGTATCTGGTGCTGCTGCACATTGCTTCGGCAAGCCGAGCGGCGCTGGCAGCAACTTGGGCTTGCGGTGGCGCTGCCACTCATGGCGACGGCCGTAGTATTCACTTACACCCGCTCGACCTGGTTGGGATTGGCCGCCAGCGCGCTTGTGGTCGCTGCAGTGGAAATTCCGCGCCGCTGGCGCTTGCCCGCATTATCGGCTGCAATGTTGGGCGGACTATTGATCGCCGCGGCGACGTGGGATCACGTCGTGCGACTCGAACGCGAAGGTACAGCCGGCGAATCGCACCACTCGGTCAGCCAGCGCACATCGTTCGCCTATGTGTCGTGGCAAATGTTCCAGGATCACCCACTGTTCGGCGTAGGCTTCGGCCGGTTCTACGACCGCAAGCTGCCGTACCTGTCCGACCGGTCGCAGGACTTCGAGCTGGAATCGCTTCGCGGGCTGCATCATCACAACACGCTGCTCAGCATTCTCACCGAGACGGGGCTTGT
>DASXWB010000388.1:0-2369 GCA_036503915.1 Lacipirellulaceae bacterium
CTGACGCGATACGATTGCTGCGTCCCAAACTCGGCGAGCTTGATCTCCTCGTGAAGGTCGGGCCCGCGGCCGTTGTTGCGATGGGTGTATTCGACGACGATGCGATCGCCGTTCGTGGTTGTCGTCTGCGAGCCGCCGGCCTTGCCGGAAAAGATCACGACATGACGCCGGACGTCATCCGCTCTCGCAGCCGTCGCGCACAAAAAAATGGCGATCATGGTAAGGCGCATCGGTGACTCCCAACATGCTTAAAAATACTAACAGAATGAATTTAACCGCCAAGAACGCCAGGTTAATACCGTCGGCTACTTGGGATTTCTTGGCGCGCTTGGCGTCCTTGGCGGTTCATATTGTTAGATGCGACTAGAAGCCGTTTCAAAACCGCGGGCTAGCGCCCGGCGGCTGATCGAATCAGCCGGAACGCGCTAGCGTCCGGTTCTTTGGCGCGGTTTTGAAACGAGTTCTAGTTTATTTTTCAGCCAGCGGTACGACGCTATATATCGTATTCGAACTCTCGAATGAAGGGGGCGAGCGTATCGAATGTTGGCGCGAGCAGCTGCTCGTAGTTTTTCCAGCGCCCGACGGCCCGCGCGTAAATCGGCTGGGCGACCGCTTCGTACGTCGGGCTGGTGACGTGCTTTTTGCCGTGCAGCCGCTCGCGATAATTCAACACCTCGTCTTGCCAGGGAAGGCCAAGCATGTCGAGCGCGCGGCGGGCCTGCCGCTGGAGGTCGGCGACTGTGTCTTCGTATCGAACCTCGCACCAGGGCACATCGAGCATCTCGCGAAGATTCAGCCACACTGTCATGTCCCGCGCGTAGCGCTGAGCAGTTCGCTGGACGTCGAGAAACTGTACGCTCACGGCGTTCAGCGGCAAATATCGCAGGTAGCAACTGAGCACCACGTCGCGCGGATCTCTTAGGGCGATGATCAGCCGTGTCTCGGGGAAGATGCGCAGCACGAGCGGGATGACCATGTTGTACGCCGGGTTTTTATCGAGGTGCATCCGCCCGCTGATTGGTTCGCCAAGCAAATACTCCATGGCAGCGAAATATCGCTCGCGAAACGATTCGATTTCGCGTGTCGAGAATTCGTTGAGCGCCTCCAGGACGGTCGTTTTACCACGCCGAGTCGACGCCGCATGCACCACTTCACGGCCGATGAAGTCGCGCTCCTCGGAGCTCACGAGATCAGTGTGAGAGTCGAGCACCTGTTCCAACAAGGTCGTGCCTGAACGGGGAAAACCAGCCAAGAGCGCGGTGCGGCGCACGGTTGAATTGGAAGTCGCATCGCGCCAGTAGCGCAGCGATTGGCGATCAATCGCTTGATTCAATTCCAATAACCGCGCGTGGATCTTTTCGGACGCACCCAAATAAGGCTCCTGGTGCGCCTTCTGTAGCTGCTTACAAACGTCGATGGCTGCCACAGCACCGGTAAAGTCGCGTTGAGCGTCTTTCATGAGCGCAATTTCGGCCCACGCCTGGCAGGCCCATTCCGATTCGGGCGTTTTTTCGATCAGACTGCGGAACGTGGATTCTGCCTGTTCGAGCCGATTCTGTCGGCGCTGAATGCGGCCGCGCACCAGAGACACCGAAGGCAGATCGAAGCCCGAGCGAACGGTGCGCTCGATCAGCTCTTCGGCTTCATCCAAGCGGTGTGCTCGCTCAAAGAGCGAAGCCAGCTCCATCCACGTGGGCGCGCCGCCGCCGGGCAAACTTGCCGCGCGTTGGTAACTCGCGATCGCCTTGTTTGGAAGCTTCAGGAGTCCGAACGTCTCGCCGATGTAATGATGCACGCCCGGGTGCCGGGGCGCGCGCCGCACGAGCTGTTCAAACGTCTGTTCCATGCGGTCGAAATAGAACTTTTCGGCATAAGCCCGAGCCGCCATCACGTAGCAGCGAACGTTGTTCGGCTCCTGGCGGATGGCCTCGCGAAACAGATCCAGCGCGTCGGCCTCGCGGCCCTCGTTCCAAAGCGACCGTGCCGCCGCCAGTCGCTTCGACGGGACATCGACCATTTGCGCAGCCCGCGCGGTCGGCTTGGATCCGCCTGGAATCGCGCGGCGGCGCTTGGCCATGGAAGATACTCGGCGCAGGTTCGATTGCTGAGAAGTATCAGGTCGCTCGCATTAGTATACTGCACAATCTTGCAGCGCGACGCTACGCAACTCTGCGGGCAAGCGAGCCTTGGCCCATGATCCGACCACCATTCAGAACAGATCGAGCCACCAGGCTGCTGCGGCCGCCGCGGCGCCCAACAGCGCCGCCCCAATGAGATAGAATCGCCAGTTGCGCCAGGCCGGGCTTACCGCAGATTCGGGCGGCCGCCGCTCGATGACTCGCCGCGGCGTTTGCACGCCGGCAACCGTT
>DASXWB010000389.1:0-4808 GCA_036503915.1 Lacipirellulaceae bacterium
CGACAACCGAGCCGTCGCCGCTGACACCGAAGGCCTGGCTATAGCCATAGCCATCGCCGGGCAGTATGCCCAGTCCGACCATGCCGCCAGCGCTCGTCCAGCGGAAGGCCTGGCTGCCGGAGGCGGAGCTGCTGTACCCGACGATGACGGAGCCGTCGCCGCTGACGCCGTAGGCCGTGCTAATGGCCACGCCGCCGGGCAGGTCGCCGAGGCCTTGCGTGCCACCCGCGGCAGTCCAGCGGAAGGCCTCGATGGTTTCGACGGGATACCCGCTCCCGCCGACGACAATCGAGCCGTCGCCGCTGACGCCGTAGGCATAACTAGAGAACGGGTGGCCGGGCAGGAAGCCCAGGGGCGTGAGGCTGGCGGCGGCATAGGCGCGCGCGGCGGCTGACGTGCACAGTAGGATCGCCAGAAGAGCAAAACGTCGTGATCGCATGATTTGTCTCCTCGCGTGAAAGCCACCGCGTGACCGAAAGCGCAGCCGGCATAGGCCGCCTCTACCAATGCAATTGCGCGTCGAGGCGACGGCGAGACAGGCAGAAGGATTATTTCTTCGGCGGTTCCGAATTCTCTGCCTTGGGGGCGGTTGATGAGTCGGGCTGCTTTTTCTCGTTTACACCCAGCAGCTCGGCGACTTCGTTGCGGAATCGGACCATCGTCTCGCTGTTGGCGTTGTGCGCATCCATCCACTGGGCGCCTTTGTCGAACCACTGCCGAGCTTTTTCCTTGTCGCCTAGCTGCCAGCGGGCCATCGCAAGGAGAAACGGGTTGCTCCATTCGGCGTCGGTCGTGCGCAGCTCCGTTTTGTTTTTCCCTGCGGAGACGGATCGTCTATTAACTCTCGAGGCCATTTCGCGGTTAGACGATAATCCTTATCCGAAATCGACTCCTGTTCTCCGGTTGGGTGTCTTTACTTCTGCCGCGATGGGTCAGCTCGCGCCCTCCTCGGTTCCCCCGTCCCACCCGTGATTCAGGTCGGGGTATAACGTGACGCCGCCTAGGCCCCCTGCCTGGAATCCAGATGAAAGTCAGCCAGCCCCCGGGGACTCGGGCGCGGTAGACGTACTTCGCGGGCTTTTCCCCCTCGTACTTCAGATCCAACTCTTCCAAGTGTAAAACCGGTTTTTCTGCCATTGCGATCCCCTTTGCTACAGAAACAGAGCCCTCAACGAATGCCGCAGGGCAACCTTTGCGGCCGAACTTGGCTTGAGGATGGTCGGGGTGTTACCTGCGAACGGCCATAAATGTTCAGCCTTCTTCAGGCGCCAGCTCACCAGCAAGTTCATCCAGAAATCGACACCGGCAGGCTGGTCGAAGAATCCGCGTCGTTTGGATCGGCGATCGGTTGTTTCTAACTAATTGTCCATGTTTGTCTCCTGTGTGTGACGTCGTCTACTGTGCCAATCCGTGTTTAATAAGCTGCTTCAGCAAGTTTTCTAACGGCGCGCTTTCTTTGATGCTCAGCAGTTCCGCCGCCTCGGCACGAATATTTTTCAACTCACTGCTATCTGGATCCTTTTCCTCCATCCGCTGAAGGGCCTGGTCATACCACTTGCGTGCCTGTTCTTCTTCGCCGAGTCGCCAGTGGATCATGGCGAGGTAAAACCACTCGAGACTATCGTCGCCATTACGGAGCTTCGTCGCCTCCTGGAATGCCGTCAGCGCATCGCGCCATTGTTCAGCTCGGTAGTGGGCTATACCGAGCGTGCCCCAGTATCTCCCCGCTGTTGGAGCCGCCTTGACTGCTTTCTTGGCCAGGTCAATCGCCTCTTCGAAGTGATCGACTCCGGGACGTGGCCAATACGCCAGCAACCGTGCGAAATCATTCTGTGTGGCGGCATTTTCGGGCTGAAGGGAGAGAGCCGCTGTATAGAAGCGAGCCGCATCTTCCCATTGAGGAGGGTCCTTGACTGCGTGCAGTAAGGCTAACGTGTAGTTGTTCCAAAAGTCATCGGGTCGATGGCGGTGGAGCCGACGCGTTAGCGTCATTATCTGCTCGGATTGCAACGGCTCGGGCTCGAGTTGATACAATGCCCCAAAAAGGAGACGCGAGGTCGGCCACTGCAGGACTCGGTCGCTTTCCGTCGTGAGGAGGTCGCTCAGAGCATTCGCGTCGCGAGTTTCCTGCGCGTCGCGGATACGATTGCGTAATTCATCCGGATCGGCCAAGCGCGCGGCGGCCACCAGCTTTTTCGCGATCTCGTCACCCTCAGGTCTCATCATCCATCGAGTAAAAGCCCAGTTATCGAGCGCCGAAGCCAGCTCAAGCCGGATCGACGTGGCCGAAGTGTGATCTGCGATCTCCTGGGCCCCGAGGACGCGTGCATCGACGCCAAACTGCCGAAATGCCTCGGCGTATGCTTCATCCTCCTTAGCAACGTCGAGTTCGCCCTCGCTCGTGGAACGCGATCCTTCGAGAGGGACGCTCTCCAAGCGCAAAACCATCTGCAAGTCTTTGCGCAGGTCGCCAGCGAGCTTTTGTAATTCCTGACTGCTGCCGCCGGACAAAAGCGCCTCTGCGCGCAGGGCCGCTGACAGGGCCTCAGCATACTTTCGCTGCGCCTGAAGTCGCGTAGCCTCTTTCAACGCCAAGTTTACTTCCACTTCGATGGCGGCCTGCCGGCTCGCGCGGTCGCGGACGGCCCAGCCGATGCTTCCGGCCACACCTCCCAAGACGACAAGCAGGGCCAAGGTCAGGACCGTCGCGATCGCCAGCCCGGTCTTTTGCCGCCGGGCAAACTTGCGAAAACGATAGATTGCCGATGGCGGGCAAGCCTCGACCGGCTCATCGTGCAGGTAACGCTCGACGTCGGCGGCGAAGGCGCTGGCCGTGTCGTACCGCCGCGCGCGCTCCTTATCGAGCGCTTTCATGGCGATCCAGTCCAGCTCCCCGCGCATTAGCCTGCCGAGTAGCTTGGGGTCGCTGTTGCGGTGCGCCGCGGAGACGCTCCGCGCTTGGTCGCCCATCGTGCTCAAGCGAGTCGAGGGACGCGGCGGCTCGTCTTCCCGGATCATTCGCCGCACCTCGTCGATCGCCGCCTGCTTCAGCCGCTCGTGGTCCAGCGGCGTCGTGCCGGTTAACAGCTCGTAGAGCAGCACGCCCAGGCTGTACACGTCGCTGCGCGTGTCCACGTCGACGCTGGTCATCTCCGCCTGCTCGGGGCTCATGTACAAGGGCGTGCCGACCATCTGCGCGAATTGGGTGAATAGCGTCTTGTCCGTCAGTTGCTGACCCGTCGCCTTGGCCACGCCGAAGTCGATCACCTTGGGCACTCCGGCGCCCTCGTGCAAGGTCACCAGGACGTTCGTCGGTTTGATGTCGCGGTGGATGACTCCTTTCGTGTGCGCGTGCTGCACCGCGCGGCAGACCTTCACGAACAGTTCCAGCCGCTCGCGCGGGGGAAGCTGGTTGGCGTCGCAGAACTCCGTGATGGGCACGCCGCGCACCAGCTCCATCACGAAGTACGGCCGGCCGGAGTCGGTGGCGCCGGCGTCCAGCACCTTGGCGATGTTCTCGTGGTCCATGAGCGCCAGCGCCTGTCGCTCGGCCTCGAACCGCGCAATGACTTGCCGGGTGTCGGTCCCCGGCTTGATCACTTTCAGGGCGACTTTACGGCGAACTGCCTGCTGTTGTTCAGCCATGTACACGACGCCAAAGCCCCCTTCGCCGATCCTTTCCAGCAGCTTGTAACGGCCAATAGTCGCCCCCACCCGTTCTGCCGACGGTGCAAAGTCAAGCGTCGCGCCAACCCCGGGTTGTTCCATCGCGATGACGGCGGGAAAGAGCTCGCGGATTCGATCCGCCAACTCGGGGTGCTTCGCGGCGTATTCTTTCACCGACGGATGCTCCCCGGCGCGGTAGCGGCCCAGGAAGTCGTCGGCCAACTCCGCGAGCAACTCCTCACCCGGTTGCGTAGCAAGGTTGCGAGTCGGTTCGCTCATGGCCGTACCTCCGTAAGTCCGCCAGGCATCGCTGAGAGAATTTCCTTGAGCCGTGCAAGCGCGCGTAGGTAGCGCTTTGCGGCGGCACGCTCCTCGATGCCCAAAACTTGTGCCGCTTCTGCGTTCGTGAGCTGCTCAAAGTGGCGCATTGCCAGGACCTCGCGATCCGTATGATCCATTCCGTCGAGCGCGTCCGCCAGACGCGCCGTGACCTCGCCGCGCACGGCCGCAACGCTGGGGCGCGTCAGGCCGCCGGTCAGGTGCGCACACAGCGCCGCCGAAGTATCGTTGAACCCATGCGGCCCCTCCAACGGTCGATCGCGCTTGGCATCGCGCATTTGAGTTCCAAGATGATGGCGGTGTACCTCGAGCAATTTATTGCTGACCACTCCACGAAGCCAAAGAAACAGCGGAACTTCCGGCGCGCGGAAGTACGCCGCCCGGTGTGCCGACGCCTCGACGAACGCGTCCTGCACGATGTCCGGTGCGTCGATCCGCCCGCGAAGTCGCGGGTCCAAGCGGAACGCCACCATCCGCACCAGCCGTTCCTGGTGGGCGGTGAGCAGCGCCCCCCACGCCACCCGGTCGCCCTCTGCGGCGAGGGCGAGTAGCGACTCGCTCTTCGGTGCTTCGTCCGGCATGCCGTACATTCTCACTCCTAATTGCGCGCACGCCAGGCAGCGAGACATGCGTGCACTTATTGTACTGCTCATTGCCTCTGAATCTGCACTTTCTGAAAAGTCAGCGTTAACTGGTATGCACTAAAAAAGGCTCTTCCATCATGCTGCGGTTGCTAAACAAGCCGCACGATGGGAGAGCCAAGGATGGCGAAAACAAATTGGCGATGTCCGAACGAATGGTCC
>DASXWB010000390.1:0-4969 GCA_036503915.1 Lacipirellulaceae bacterium
GTCGATCCACCGCGTTGCCGAAGCGAACGGCTTGCCGTTCCTGGTGATGCCGTACATCGCGGGCGACTCGCTGGTAAAGCGACTCGACGAGCGCGGGCCGCTCGAGCTGCACGAAATTTTGCGCATCGGCGTGCAAATCGCGGCGGGCCTCGCGGCCGCCCACGCGCAGGGTCTTGTCCACCGCGACATTAAACCGGGAAACATCCTATTAGGCAGCGGAATTGAGCGAGTCACGATCACCGATTTCGGCCTGGCCCGCGCGGCGGATGACGCCAGCCTCACGCGATCGGGCGTGATCACCGGGACGCCGCAGTTCATGTCGCCCGAGCAAGCCCGCGGCGAGCCGGTCGACGCGCGCAGCGATTTATTTAGCCTCGGCAGCGTGCTGTATGCCATGTGCACGGGGCGGCCTCCGTTCCGTGCCGACACGGCCTACGGAGTTTTGCGGCGCATCAGTGAAACTGATCCGCGGCCGATCCGCGAGCTTGCGCCCCAAACGCCGGAGTGGCTCGCGGAGATTGTCGAGAGGCTGCACTCAAAACGGCGCGAGGATCGATTTCAATCCGCCGCAGAAGTCGCCCAGCTTCTTGGGCGCTGGCTGGCGCACATCGAGCAGCCCGCGACTTCGCGCGCCCCGGCGCGTGTTGAGCGTAACGCGAGAACCAAGCCGCAGACTCCGTCGGCCTATTGGCTATCGCGCGCTGTCGCGATCGCGGCGGCCACATTGTTCGCGATCGTTGTAGTCGCAGTGATACCGCGCGCTTTGTCCCCAAGCAATTCGGCTACGGACGAGAACCCGCAGGCCGCGAATGCCCAGCTGGAAAAGTCGCACGATGCAATCACGGAGCCTGCAATCGATGAAGCGACGCTGCTCAACGAATTTCAAGAGGTAAACGGGAAGATTTCCGAGTTTCATCGCGAATGGAGCACGTCGCCGCCGGAACACAGCGCGTTGGAGTCGGCGATTCCAAAGCTGCGCATCGAGCTTGAGACTTTAGCAGAACGAATTGATCAGAGCGAACCATAAAGTGCGCTTGAATCTTTAATGGCGTTGGTTTGAGTGCTTAACACATAGGAGAGCTAAGATGCAACGTGCAATTTTGATTTTGCTGTCGCTTGGACTGGTGGTATCCAGCGTTTCGGCTCAGCCGGCCGACGAACTAAGCGCTGAGTCAGGCGGAGAATATGGAGAATATGGCGTGTCGCCGTACGGCGGTGGCAGCTATAGCGGGTCGCCGTACGGCGGTGGCCTCTACGGTGGCCGGGCGCGACTAGTGGATCCACGCCAAACTCAGCAGTTGATCAAGCGCTGGAAAGCCTCGAAAGAGGCCGCCGAGCGCCAAAAAATCGAGACCCAGCTGACTCAGATGCTGAAGCGCGAGTTCGCCGCGCGGCTTGCCGCCCATGAGCGCGAAATCAAGCAACTCGAAGACAAAGTACGCCAGCTGCGCCAACGGCTGACACTACGCCGGGAAAAACAGGACGAGATCGTTGACCACCGTCTGCAGCAGATATTGCGCGAGGCTCAAGGCCTGGGCTGGGGCTCCGAAGGAGCGGCCAGCGAGTCAGTTGTCGACGTTCAGACAACAACCGAAACCCCTCAGCCGGCGACCTCCGACCCTTTGGGGCGGACGGAGAATACGTCTGCGAGGGAACCGGCCGCTGCGGACGACAGCTTCGGCGACGGCGTCACGGACTTTATCGATCCGGAGCCAAGTAGAAATTAAATTACGCCGTCCCGGAATTCCGCTGTTAAATGCCCGCTTGGATTGCAGCCCCGAAGCGAAAGCAAAGGAATGCCGACTATGGCCTTGCTGGCGCTGCAGGCTGCGTTCCTGCCCAACTTTAGTGCGCTCACTGTGATGTGTTCCGCATGGCATCAGTCGCCAGCGGCTCGAGAAGTTTCCACTCATCGTTTTCGTCGCGCGACAGTCGGGCGGAAGCAATGTGCGGATCGTGCGAAAAAAGCGCGAGGCGATGATGTTCCACAATGTCATTAAGGGTCCGCGGCTTTACGCGCCTAACTTCGAGCGGGAACTGGTCGTAGGCCATCGTCCAGAATGTCGGTAAGTGAGCGGCGGTGGGGCAAATGTCGGCCAGGCAGATGGCCGATTCGCCGGCCGACTCGATGCGGACGATTTGATGCCCGCGCGTGTGAGCGCCCGTGAGCTGCGTCGTCACGCCTGGAATAATCTCGGCATCGCCTTCAACGATTTCCAAAAGCCCGGCCCGCTCGATGGGCACGAAGTCGTCGAGAGTGTATGCGCCGGCCAGTTCAGGAAGCACGGCGAGTGCATCCTCCCATTCGAAGCGCTGCACATAGTGGCGCGCGCGAGGGAACGTGGGCCGAATTCTGCCGTCCTCGTCGCGATAGGTCGCCCCGCCGGCGTGGTCGAAATGCAAATGCGTAAGGATCACCCAGTCGATTTGGTCCGGCATCACGCCGGCTGCCGCCAGGTTTCGCACAAGCGGCCTGCCTTCTTCCAGCAAATGGCGCTGCCGAAATTTCGCTGCGACTTTGCCGCCGTAACCCGTGTCAACCAGGCCCAGCGAATCGCGCGTGTGCACCAGGATGCAGTTCGTGTTGAGCCGGATGCGATGCTGCGCGTCGGGCGCGCTCTTGCGCTCCCAGAGCACGCGCGGTATGACGCCGAACATGTTGCCGCCGTCGATCCAAAGCTGGCCGCCACTCACGATCGTGAGCCGGATGTCGCCGACAGTGATGGTTGATTTGCTCACGATTGCCATCTTTCGATGAGCATCGCCACGGCGTTGCCGCCGCCGAGAGCATCAAGGCGTCGGGCATGAGGACGTTCAATGCGCAAGTAGTGTGGCCATGGAATTATATGTAACCAAGCGATCACGACGAAAGCTGATGTTGGTGGCAACACGGGCTTTCCGTTATACACAAAGTCGAAATCGGTCGTAGAATTGTGATGAACACGAGAATCGGGCACGCCCTATGGCAAGCCGAAATGCACCACGCACACTGGATGTTCCTTGGGTCGACGGCCGAACGATCGGCCAGGCGCTGAGGGAAACCGCCCGGCGTCATCCGCAGGGCGACGCGCTCGTGTCTTGCAACCTTTCGGTGCGGATGACCTGGGCTGAGCTGGATGCGGCCGTCGACCAAGTCAGCCGGGCGCTCTTGGCGCTTGGGCTTTCGCCCGGCGATCACTTCGGCGTGTGGGCGACCAATGTGCCGGAGTGGGTGCTGCTGCAGTTTGCGACGGCGCGGATTGGCGTCGTGCTCGTAAATTTCAATCCGGCGTACCGGACCGGAGAGCTCAAGTACGCGCTATGTCAGTCGGACGTGCGCGGGCTGGCGCTGGTGGATGCGTTCAAGTCGTCGGACTACTTCGAGATGCTCAACGAGGCCTGTCCGGAACTCGCGGCCGCCGCACCGGGCCAGCTGCGCAGCATCGCGTTTCCGAAGCTCAAGTGGGTCCTCTCGCTGCGCGGCGAGACACCGGCCGGCGCACTCTCCTGGCAGGAATTTCTGCTGAGGGCCGACAGCGTGCCTCCAAGCCGCCTCAACGAAGTGGAGGCTGGGCTTACAGCGAACGACCCCATCAACATTCAGTACACTTCAGGCACAACCGGCGCTCCGAAAGGCGCGATGCTCTCGCATCGCAACATCCTGCTCAATGCCTACTACGCCGGCGCGTGCCAGAAGCTTGACCATACGGACCGGATTTGCATCCCGGTGCCGTTGTACCACTGTTTCGGCTGCGTGCTGGGGACGCTGTGCGCGGTGGCGCACGGCGCGGCCATGGTGTTTCCGGCAGAAAGCTTTAATCCGTGCGCGACGTTGGCGGCAATCGAAGCGGAGCGATGCACGGCAATCTACGGCGTGCCCACGATGTTCATCGCCATGCTGGAGCACGAAGACTATCCGCGGCGCAATCTTTCGTCGCTGCGCACGGGCATCATGGCCGGCAGCCCCTGCCCCATCGAGACGATGAAGCGCGTGACGCACGAGATGGGCGCGCGCGAGATCACCATCGGATATGGCCAGACGGAGGCCTCGCCGCTCATCACGCAGACGCGCACCGACGACCCGATTGAGCTGCGCGTGGGCACGGTGGGCCGGCCCATACCCGGCGTCGAAGCAAAGATCGCCGACGTGGAAACAGGCGAGGACCTGCCCGACGGACAGCCTGGCGAGTTATGCGGGCGCGGGCACGGAGTCATGATTGGTTACTACAACATGCCCGACAAAACGGCCGAAGCCATTGATGCCGACGGCTGGCTGCATACCGGCGACCTCGCTCTGCGCGAACCGAACGGGTACTACCGCATCACCGGGCGGCTGCGCGACATGATTATTCGCGGCGGCGAAAATATTTATCCTCGAGAAATCGAGGAGCGGCTCTACGAGCACCCGGCGGTGATGGAAGTCCAAGTCGTCGGCGTGCCGGACCGGCGGCTCGGCGAAGAGGTGCTGGCCTGGGTCAAGCTCAAGAGCGGATGCACGGCGACAGAGGACGAGCTGCGCGCGTTTTGCCGCCAGTCGCTTGCGCATTTCAAAGCGCCGCGCTATTGGAAGTTCGTGGAAAGCTTTCCCACAACCGTGACCGGAAAAATTCAGAAATTCAAGATTAGAGAGCAAGCGATCGAGGAGCTCGGCCTGCAAGAAGTGGCGAAGATTGAAACGGCGTGACGGGTAAATCTGCGGGGGGCGTGTTCGACTGAATAAGCCGACAGCCCCCGGCTTTGCCGGGGGTTAAACCAAACACAATTTTCAATCGCGTGAAAAACCCCCGGCAGAGCCGGGGGCTGCTATCCAGATAGCAATGCAAATCGCTAGATCAACGATTCTGGTAACCGGCGGCAGCTCCGGATTGGGCGCGGCCTGCGTCGAGGCACTCGCGCGGCGCGACGCCAGCGTGATCGTCGCCGACGTCGCGCCGCCGCGTCAGTCCGACCTGGCGGACCGTGTCCTTTTTGCGCAAACGGACGTCACCAG
>DASXWB010000391.1:0-2040 GCA_036503915.1 Lacipirellulaceae bacterium
GAATCTGCGATCGGAGAGACTCGGCCACGGGGCCGCGGACATAGCGCGAAAGCGCGCGGGCGAGCGCCCGGCCGCTCGGCAGCACGGCGCCGGTGCTGTGATAGGCATCGCGAAACTGCCGCCAAAAAACACGGTAATCGGCCCATTGTTGACGCATATAACCATGGTACGTCGATGCGCGCGTTGCCGATAGTCGCGAGTTAAACGTGTTATGATGGTGCCCATGCACGAGGTAACTCGGATCTTGGACGCGCTCGATGCGGGCGATCCGCAAGCGGCCAGCCAATTGCTGCCGCTGGTGTATGAGGAATTGCGAAAGCTGGCCGCGCACCGGCTGGCCCAGGAGAGGCCAGGCCAAACGCTTCAGGCGACCGCGCTGGTGCACGAGGCCTATTTGAGATTGGTCGACGTTGAGCAGCCCCAGCAGTGGAGCGGCCGGGGTCACTTCTTTGCCGCGGCGGCCGAGGCCATGCGTCGAATCCTCATCGAAAGCGCTCGCCGGAAGTTGTCGCAAAAACATGGCGGCGAAATGAATCGTGTAAGCCTCGATGAGGTCGAGGCGGCCGCCACGCAGGACCCCGAGCAATTACTTGCGATCGACGAGGCGCTGGCCGAGCTGGAGCGCCTCGATCCACAGGCCGGCCAGCTTTTCAAGCTGCGTTATTTCACCGGTTGCTCTATCGAGGAGGGCGGCGAAATTCTCGGCTTCTCGCGGGCAAGCGCCTACCGGCATTGGACCTTCGCCCGGGCTTGGATCCTCGCGAAACTCCTGCCTAAGGAATAATTTGCAATCGAGCATCCAGCATTGAGTGTCCCGCATCGCGCTTTTCGGAATTTTTTTGGAATGGGCGAGACAATCGGCCCTGCCAAATCGCACTGTCCTATGGAGCCGCCTAAAGGCGCGCATTGCCATGAGCAGCCACATTGAAAAAGTGAAAGCCATCTTCCACGTGGCCGTCGACGAGCACCCGCCCGACAAGTGGGACAGCTACCTCGACGCGGCCTGTGCCGACGATGCAAATCTGCGCAGGGAAGTGATGGCCTTGCTGCGAGCGCACGAAGACGGCGGCAGTCTCCTCGACGTACCTGCGTTCGCAGCCAACGGGAGCGAAACGACCGCATCGCTCACCGAGCGGCCGGGCACGATCATTGGGCCATATAAGCTTTTGCAGCAAATCGGCGAAGGCGGCATGGGCGTCGTCTTCATGGCCGAGCAGACACAGCCGCTGCAGAGGACCGCCGCGCTGAAGATTATCAAACCGGGCATGGATACCCGGCAAGTGATCGCCCGGTTCGAGGCCGAGCGGCAGGCCGTGGCGATGATGGACCATCCGAATATCGCCAAAGTGCTCGACGCGGGCACGACGGACAGCGGTCGGCCGTACTTCGTGATGGAGCTGGTGAAAGGCGTGCCAATCACCAAATACTGCGACGAAAAGCACCTGCCGCTCCCCGCGCGCCTGGAGCTGTTCGTCGAGGTCTGCCAGGCAGTGCAGCATGCCCATCAGAAGGGCATCATCCACCGCGATATCAAGCCCAACAACGTCCTCGTGGCTGAGTACGACAATGAGCCCGTCCCCAAGGTGATCGACTTCGGCGTGGCCAAAGCTACATCACAGAAGCTTACCGAACGCACGATGTTCACGGAGTTCGGCCAGGTGCTCGGCACGATGGAGTACATGAGTCCTGAGCAATCGAAGTTCAACCAGCTCGACATCGACACTCGCAGCGACATCTATTCGCTGGGCGTCCTGCTCTACGAGCTCCTGGCCGGCTCCACGCCCTTTGAGGGAAAGCGGCTGAAAGAGGCGGCATTCGACGAAATGCTGCGCATCATCCGCGAGGAGGAGCCGCCCAAACCCAGCACCCGCCTTAGCTCCCTCAGTACCACTTCCGACTCCCTCCCCCTTGCGGGGAGGGACCAAACGAGCACGGGCGACCCGAAGTCGCCCGAGCGCAGTGCGGTAGCTGGTCGCGAAGCGAGTGGGGCGGGGGTGCTTTCATCTCTCGCCTCCATCGCCGCCAATCGGCACACCGAGC
>DASXWB010000392.1:0-4397 GCA_036503915.1 Lacipirellulaceae bacterium
CAAACTCCTCAACGAACGGCTGCAGTATCGGCAGGCACGCTTCGAGCTGGGCCGCGTAATTTCGCCAGCGCTCGACGGAACTTGTATACACCGGCTTAGTGACGGCTTCGTACGTCGGCGAGTGGACGTGCTTTTTCCGGGCCCGGCGGTGATATTCGAGCACCACATCGTCCCACGGCAACCCGAGGAAATCGAGCACGCTGCGCGCTTGGTGCTCCATGTCGGCGACCGTATCTTCGTAGCGCACTTGAGTCCATGGGTTGCGCAGCATGGGGCGAATCTTAAGCCAGGCGCGCATCGACGAGGCGTATTTTTTCGCCGTGCCCTCAAGCGTCAAGTAATGCACGCTCACCGCATTGAGGGGCAGCCGCTGCATGAAGCAGCTGACCACCACGTCGCGCGGGTCGCGCAATGCGAAGAGAATCTTCATCTCGGGAAAAACGCGGGCCACGAGTGGAAGCAGCATCGTGAGCTCCGGATTCTTGTCCAGGAGCATGCGATTTCCAATCGGCTCGCGAAGCGCGCCCTCCATCGCATTCAAATAGGTTCGCCTGAGCTGATTCAAAAAATCGGCGCCTGTCCGATCAAGCACGGCGGTTAGGGGCTCGTTCGCTGCCGCTGTTTGGACGAGCGGTACAAAGACCAGCTCTGATAGAACTTGAAGCTCGTCGGCGCTAATGAGTTGCGGGTGACTATCGAGCACTTGCTCCAGCAGTGTCGTGCCGCTTCGCGGATGGCTTGTTAGTAGTGCGAGGCCGCCGGCCAACGGCGGAAGTTCGGCACCGGCGGCATTCCATCGCGCGCAATGCTCCTCGGTGATGGCATTGAACGTGCGGGCAGCGTTGTGCGCTATCGTCCGAGCATCTTCAAGATACGGCGCGGCGGCGCGGCTGAAGATTTGCTTCGCGCGCACAAGCGCGTCGAACGCTTCGCCGTATCGGCCGTCGCCATCATAGAGCGCGGCGAGCTGGTACCAGGAATCGGCAACGACTCCCGGCGGCGCTCGGCCCGCGTCAATCAACTGTCGCCAGCGCGATTCGGCCGCGGACTTGTCGCCCGCGCGACGCTCAATATTCGCCAGCGAGTACTTAGCTTTTTCGAATCCGGGTGCGAGCGCGATCGCTTCTTCTACGCATTGCCGCGCGGCCGCAAGGTCGTGCAGCCGCTCGTGCATTTTGGCCAGCTCAAGCAGCGTTTCGGGCCGTTCCGACGCATTTGGCGCGAGCTCGAGCGACCGCTGGTAGCAGGCAATCGCCCGATCGAATTGTTGAATTCGCACGAACGAGCGGCCGAGCATCTGCTGCAGATGCGCGTCGTCGGGATGCAGCGATTGAGCCAAGTCAACAAGCTTCTCCGAATCGGCATACCGATATCGCAGCGCGTAGGCTCGAGCAACATCCACGAGCAGCACCGGGTTTTGCGGATCACGCGCCAGCGCCCGCTCGTAATACCAGATGGCCTCATCGAAGCGCCGCTGCTCCCAGGCGCGTTGGGCCTTGTCGATGCGGACATCAGGCTTGTGCCGGGGTAGGGCAGGTCCGACGAGGGCCTGCGAGGCGGCTGCCCTCTTCATCTGCGCCTTGAGGCGCTGGTTGATCGTGGGCGGCTTGCGATGCGGCTTTTTGTTCGGTTTGCGAGCCATCTACCGCCTGCCTTATTCCGATCAACTCGAGGCACAACTTGTTCCGACAAATCGATTATAGTTTACAGCGTCGCAATTCATACGCCCGAGCATCTCGACATGGCGCATCGGCCCGTATTAAGACGTCGCGACTACCAGTGATTCTTCCGGCAAATGTTGCGAACCAATCTTCCGCGTGAATACTTCGTCTCGGCCGAAATCTTCGATCGGGAGACGGAGCGCATATTTTCCCGCAGTTGGGTCTGCGTTGGCCATCTGTCGCAGTTCCCGGCCGCTCCGTCGTACAAAGTCGTTCAAATCGGTTCGTACAGCATCGTGGTAAGCCGACCGGCGACGGACGAGATCTATGCCTTTCACAACGTGTGCCGTCACCGCGGCGCCCGCCTTTGCAGCCAGCAGCAGGGCGAAATGAAGAGCGGGTCACTTACGTGCCCGTATCATGCATGGACCTACGACGCCAATGGCCGCTTGATCGGGGCGCCGAACATGACCGACCAGGTGGAATTCGACCGTGACGATTTCCCGCTTATCCGCGTTGCGGCGTCGGTGTGGAACGGGTTTGTCATGCTGAACCTGCAGCCGGAGGGAGCGAAATTCGCCAAAGACTATGGGCCGCTCGTTGAGCGGCTGGTGAACTGGTGGCGCGAAGAGTTGTCGCTTGTTGAAACTCTGCGCTACGAAGTGCGCTGCAATTGGAAGATGCTTTTTCAAAACTACAGCGAATGCTACCATTGCCCCACGGTGCGCCCGACTCTCAGCCGCTTGACCCCTTATCGCTCGGCGACCAACGACCTCACGAGCGGCGCGTTTCTTGGCGGGCCGATGGAACTGGCCCACGGTTTTGAAACCGTCAGCCAAAACGGCAAGCTCGTGTCGCGACGGTTTCCGGACCTGACCGAACAGCAGCAATCGCGCGTCTACTATTACACCGTGTTTCCGACAATGTTCGTCAGCACGCACCCGGATTACGTGATGGTCCACGTGCTGAGCCGCAAGGAGCGGGCGCTCACGAACGTGGCTTGCCACTTTCTTGTTCCGAAGAGCGTGGCGGCGCAGTCAAAGGTCGACCTGTCGCGCGCGACGAGCTTATGGGACGAAGTCAATCGTCAGGATTGGGAGATGTGCGAGCTGACGCAGCTCGGGGCCGAGTCGCCGGCGTTTCGCCCGGGGCCGTATTCGAGCTTGGAGCCGATGGTTTACGCGTTTGACCGGCACTATTTGAAAGCAATAGAACAAACGCCGACATAAAAGTCGTAGCTGAATTCGTGAGAATTCCGCTGAAGTTTCATGAGTTTAGCTACGATCCGGATTCATCTTCGGCAGTCGTTAAATTACCCGCGACAACGTCCGGCGGGTCGACGAACCGCTTCACGCCGAGCGCTTCGTAAATTTCGGCTGGGTAATACACGACTCCGCCTTTCATCACCAGGCTGATGCGCCTGATGGCGGAGATATCCGTTGTCGGATTTCCGTCAATGAGAATCACGTCAGCCAAGCGCTGCGGCTCGACGGCGCCCCGCGAACCTGAAGTGCCCGTGTACTTGGCGCCGTTTTGCGTTGCGATGCGCAGCACGTCGGCCGTCGGGATGCCGGCCTTTACATACAGCTCCAGCTCGCGATGCAGTGTGAAGCCCGCGATATCGTCCGTGCCGGCCACAAGCGGCAATCCCTCACGATGCGCCAGCCCGATGAACTCCAAAATCTTCGCATAGGAAGCGCGCCATGTCTCGGCATTGCCAGCATTAAGGTCCATCGTGTTCACCAACCATGATCGCCGCAGCGCGACCGGCATGTGGGCCTCGATCATTTGATAACACGGATTGGGCTCTCCCTGCATTTGCGTGAAATTCGGCTCGAAGATGGCCGTCGTCGGGTCGATCACAGTGTTCCGTTCCTTGAGGAGGGCGATGAATCGCCGTACGTCGGCCGAATTAAGATCGAGCGCATGCACCTTGTCGGCTACGAGCGTAAAGCGCGCGAGCGTGCGCGTGTCGTCCTTCGGGCCGACCACGAAGTTAAGCAGCACCTGGTTGATATGCTGAATTTCATCGTACCCGGCCGCCACCGCTTCTTCCGCCTTCATGAACGCCGGGATATGGCCGCTCACGCGCATTCCCCGAGCATGAGCATAGGTGGCCAACGGTTTGACCCACTCGGGATGAAACGAGTTATAGATTTTTATCTGGTGAAAGCCGCGCTGGGCGTACCAATCGACGGCATCCTTTGCAGCCTGAAGGCTGTTGACGACTTTGCCGCTGCGTGCCGAGTGCGGGCTCTGACCCTCGATAAAGCCGCACGGCACGATTCGCGGTCCAATGATCTCGCCTGAATCGATTCGCCCCATCAACTTCGCCAGAAACGGGTTGTCATTTCCCATGTCACGCACGGTGGTGACGCCGCCGGCGATTTGCAACAGGCCGCGCCAAGGCCCTTCGTGGCCGTGCATATCGAACAACCCCGGCATCAACGTCTTTCCTTCGCATTCCACTGACGCGCCGGCCTCTTGGGCCTGCGACCCCGCCGGGTAAATCGCTGCGATCCGGCCGCGGGCAACATACACGTCGGACGGCTCGGAAAGTTTGCCCGACGACGAACCGAATACGCGCACGTTTCGAAACACGAATGGTTCGGGGAACTTGTGCGTGAGCCGCTTGGCGAGCTCCGCGAGCAGGGCGTTCTCGGCTTCGACCTGCAACTTCTCAAGCTCGTCGGCATGCGACTGGTTCTCAGCCTCGATGATTTGCATGTCGCCCGG
>DASXWB010000393.1:0-2490 GCA_036503915.1 Lacipirellulaceae bacterium
AAGGTTCACCACCAAATTGAGAATCTATGCGACGCAGGGAAATCGAGTGCCAGAACATCCCCCTAACGCCTAAATACAAGGAATATTTGCAGTGGGCGGTTTTAGAAGCGCGTCGGGCGCATCAGCCGGGGCCGCGAAACGGATTGAAACGTCCCGAAATTGTTGGACGCCGGAGGGCAACAGCTCAGAGCTGGCGGATCAATCCACGAGATCACGCTGCGCTCTGACGCTCGCTCAGCCAAGCCCCCTGGTTGATGTTCGTCCATAGGCGGCCGAAAGGCACTCGAACGTGGGAAGGTGACTTCATGCTCTTTTTCCGATTTCTCCCTTGGGAGTATGCAATCCGCAATCTGTTCCGTCGCCCCCTGCGCACGGCGCTAACGTTCGCGGGACTGACGACCGTCATCCTGTTGGTGTTCGTCGTCGTGGGTTTCATCCGCGGCCTGGAAAGATCGCTCGCTGTGAGCGGCGATCCGCAGGTGGCGGTGATTTTCTCGTTGGGCATGGGCGAAAACCTGGAGTATTCGTCGATTGCGATGAGCACCAACGACATCGTGGCAGCAAGCGTCGAAGGTCTTCAAGAGAGGTACGGCGAGAAATACGTGTCGCCAGAGCTGTTCTTGGGCACGGAGATGACGGTTGCTGGGAGCGACCAGCCAGCGAAGGGCCTGGTGCGCGGCGTTACGCCGTCCGCGCCACTGGTGCGACGAATTCTGGAACTTGAAGAAGGCGAGTGGCCAAAGTCGGGCGAAGTCCTTGTCGGTCGGCTGGCCACCGCCAAGCTTGCCGCGGAGGCGGGCGCACTGGCGATCGGCAAGACACTAATATTCGAGGGTCGGGAGTGGAGAATCAGCGGCACTTTTTCCGCGGCCGGTGCGGCATTTGAATCAGAGGTATGGTGTCGGCTCGATGATTTACAGCAAGCGCTCAAGCGCCAGGACCTCAGTCTCGTTGCTGTGACTCTCGCGCCCGGCACCGATTTCGCTAACCTGGAACTATTCTGCATGGAGCGGCTCGATCTGGAGCTTCAAGCCTTGCAGGAAGTTGAGTATTACGCTTCGCTTCAACGGGATTACGGACCTGTGCGGATGCTCGCATGGCTCGTGGTGTTGCTCGTCTCCGGCGCGGGCATCTTCGCGGGGCTCAACACGATGTACGGCTCGGTCGTCGGCCGGATTCGCGAATTGGCCTCGCTGCAAACGATTGGATTCGTACGCCGCGCAATTCTCACAAGCCTGGTGCAAGAAGGAGTCATCCTGGCCGCGGCCGCAAGCCTTCTGGCCGCTGCGACCGCACTTGCGTTCATCAACAACGCCGCGGTTCGATTCACGATGGGCGCATTTTCGCTGCGGATCGACGAAGTGGCTGTATTGATTGGCTGCGGCGTGGGGCTGCTGCTGGGCGTATTAGGCGCTATACCGCCCGCTATCCGCGCTTTGAGGATGCCCATCGTGGACGGGTTAAAGGCCACGTAAAGTTGTGAAAATTGTGGCTGGTTTCGTCACCGGCATACGGTTTGAACTGAACTCGCTGGTTGAACTGGAGGTCAAAATGAGTCAGGTACGATTGTCGTCGTTAGTGTGCGTTGCGATTGTTTGTGCCACCGGCGTTTTGTTTCCGGCTGCGCATAAATCGCTCGCTGCTCCGGCAAATACTCCAACCGTTGACGAGCGCTATTTGCTCAAGGAGGAACCGAAAGGAGCCGCCGATGTCATTGATGTCCGAAATAAGGCGAAGAATCAGCAGGACGTGCTCATCGTCGGACGCATCGGAGGAAAAAAGAATCCCTGGATTCGCGGTGTGGCCGCGTTTCCAATCGTCGACCGTTCGCTGCGGTCATGTGATGAGAAGGGCCATAATTGTCCGTACCCTTGGGATTTTTGCTGTTCCGCGAATCTGCCCAAGGCGATGGTGCTCGTGATGTTCGTTGACGACAAGGGCGCAGTCTTAAAAAAGGATGCCCGCGAGCTGCTCGGCGTACGAGAACTTGATACGGTCGTAGTGCAAGGCAAAGCGCGCTGTGACAAAGCCGGCAACGTAGTCATTCTCGCCTCAAAACTCCACGTGCTTTCGAACCATGAGGCCACACGATGACGGTCGAAGTTGACATCCGGCAACTGGCGATTAAGCGCGATGAAGTGGCGACGCCAAAAGCCCGCAGGCGCCGCCATTTTGTCAGCCGGTACGTCGTGCCTGGAATACTCCTTGTTGGGTTTCTGTCGCTGGTGACCTGGGCATCGCACGACACATTGCTGCCGCCACAACCAGTGTGGGTCGTGCCCGTCCTCGCGACTCATTCGACCGTGCAGCACGAAGGGACGCCGCTCTTTCAAGCAGCCGGATGGATCGAGCCGCGTCCCACTCCCGTGCGCGTGGCAGCCCTAGCGCCCGGCGTCGTGGAGCGACTGCTGGTGGTCCAAGATCAACACGTCAAGGCCGGCGAGCCGGTCGCGGAGCTAATCAGGGCCGATGCCGAACTCGCGTACGAAC
>DASXWB010000394.1:0-6450 GCA_036503915.1 Lacipirellulaceae bacterium
CTGCGCTGCAGCGGCACTTCTAGTCGTTGGCTACATGTGGCTGATTGTTTGGTAAGAAGTGCGGTGTCAACTGCCGAACATTTTCTTGAACCGGTTTTCGGAATTGTTGCGACAGATGCGACTGCTTATCCGCCACGAAGACGTTCAGCGACCGATAGAATCGATCTGCAGCACGATCACTACTGGACCTGGACTTCGACGGGAACGACATGGTTGATCATGTATACTTCGCGATCGCGATCTCGTTGGGAAGGCTGGCTGACTCCGTTTGAGTCTGTCGCCCGCGCCGTTAGCATGTATTTGCCCGCGCTAGACGGAACATTCCAGTAAAATTCCCAAAGTCGCCATGCGTGTTCAACAGGCTCACCCAAAAGTTTAGCCGTAGTGTAGTGATTACCTCCGTCAGTGCTGACTTCCACCTTTGAGATTGCGGAACTACCCGACCAAGCGGCACCAAAAACTCGATAGGTTGTTCCTTTTGCAAGTACTTCGCCCAGAGCGGGACGGGCGATTTGAGATTTCACTTTAATGTCAGTCACTGGGACTCGGATCGGAAGACCATCCCGGTGCTGCCAATAGGCATAATCAACAGTTTGAAAATATCCATGAAAAGCCTCCTTCGACGCCACGATTCGAGTCAGCCACTTCACAGATGCCATCCCATACCAGCCGGGCACGACGGCGCGGACTGGAAATCCGTGAGCCGACGAGAGTGGCTCATCATTCATTTTGTACGCTAGCAAAATCGTTCCAGTCCGCGCTAAAAGGATCGGAACGCTCCGAGCATATTTAATTGGTTTTGCCGGCTTCGATGGTTTCGTCGGTTCGCCCGAGTCGGCGCCTTCAAGGACCACGTCCACTGCCCGCGGGTCGACGCCGGCGCGATCGAGGATCGTCTTCAGCGGCACGCCAGTCCACTCGGCTGTTCCGACGGCACCGAGTTGCCATTGCGCGCCTTCAACTTTTGGAATGAGAAAGACACGACCGTTGCCGGCGCATTCGAGCGTAACCGTCCTTGTCTCGGAAGGCAGTTTCACCAGTTCGTCGTACGTGAGCTGGACTGGTTTGGCTACGGCACCTTCGACTTTCAGACGCCACGACTTGGAGTCAATTTGAGGAACCGCAAAATGGTTGCGAACGTAAAAGTTCTCATTTGGAGTTAAGAAAGATGAAAGGGTTGAAAAATCCGATTCTAAATTCTGAGGCTCCGTCTCACGCATTACCAAACGGGAACCATTGGCCGGCGTGGCAGCGGATAACGCTCGAATCAAGCCGTAGGAAAGAGGGACGCCAGCGGCGCCGGCAAGCAACATTCGGCGACTGACGCTCGGATTCGGCCAGTCCTTAGTCATTGCAATCTCCTGCGCCCCCCGGGGCAAATCGTCAGTCGCGTACAATTCTACAGCCTGTGCCTCGGCAGTGTGCAAGGCTTGATCGGCAACTTTGTGCCGGCTGCGTTACTTTGCGGCCGACGTGTCGAAATTCGCAAATGGTGTGCCAAGCCGTCGCTTTACGGCTCCCCTCTATCGCGTAGATCACTGGCGTCCTCTTAAGATGCACGTAGCCCGGCAGGTCTGACCGTTTAGCGGCCAAAAGCTGCCCTATCTATCGGGCCGTCCGAGAACCGCCTCCAAACTTGATGGCGCGGTAAGCCAACTTCGCGACCGCCGACGGGGTCATCGAGCAGACTCATTCTGCCCAACGGCGTGACTCAAGTTCGACATATCCAAACCGTGGGCTCTCAGTAATCGACCGACCCGTTGATCAGCTGGTCCGAGCCTACGCCTCCGCCGGACGCTTACTCTCCGCACTACGTGTGATACTCGGCGGTCGTTCTGGCTGCGTTATCAAATCATAATTTTATCGGATTCGCTTTGCGCCATCTCACCGAGTCGGCCGATGCGACCGGTGAATCTTCGTTCGAGCGCCAGACCGGTACATGGGCGGCCTCAGCGCGCAACAAAGGAGTGGTTGGACGCGCGGCAGATTGTGACTGCGCCGATCGCTTTGAGGTTGGAACTTTTGCTTCCTTCAGAACGGACCAGGAGCGAAAGCAACAATGTTGGACCGGCGTCTGCGCTTACGGGGGCAATTGCAGCTAATCCACCATTGATACCCCCAGAATGACTGGTTAGCATAGCGAAACGCCCATAAAATTGACAGCGACGATCGACGCAGCTAAATCGCGTACTGCGAGTACGGAGGTCTAGAAACATGTCGAATCGAACAATTGCGAGGCGAGTTGAGCGGCTGGAACCACGGCATTTACTGTCGGCGACTGTCTTCGAACACGACGGGATCGCGTATTTTTTGAATCAAAGCGACCCCGGTTTCGCACGGTATGACATTTCGGCGGAGCAGTGGCTCGCACCAATCGACTTGGCGGGCGCGAACGGCCTACCGACGACGGCGCACGCCGACGATGACGGGTTCTACGTTGCCTACGGTAATTCCGTCTACCGTTACGGGCTTGATGGTTCTGGTCAGGCGCCCGTCATGAACACGCAATACGCCGTACAGCGCCTGCACACCGATGGCGACCTGCTTTTCATCAATCACAGCAGCGGCCTTTACGCACGGGTGGTGAGTGTCGCCAAGTCGACTAACACCGTTATCGACACGGCCGATTTCTATGTGCATTCGATTCATGGTTCTTCGATCGATCCCGGATCAAACCGCATCTTTGGCCGGTCGCAGGGAGTGAGCCCATCGGACATCAGCTATGTGTCGTACGACGACGCGGGCAACTTCTTGACACAGGTCGAGAGTCCGTACCACAGCGACTACCCTGGCGGGAACCAGACGTGGGTCTTCGACGATGGCACCAAGGTAGTGGACAACTCGGGCACGATCTACACGACATCGCTGCAATATGCCAACAGCTTTGGTTTGTCGGTCACCGATATCGACTTTGTCGGCGGCCAGGTGCCGATTGTCTTGTCGGGGTCCACGCTGACAGCGTTCTCGGCGGGCATTCTGCCGACCGGATCAGCGACGGTCGCGGGGTCGCCAAGCGACCTGTTCGTGAATGATGAGAACGCGATCGTCTTTCGGGCCGTCACCGGCGGGTGGACGGAGACGATCGTTCCGCTTTCGACCCTGAGCGCCCCAGAGCCGGGAGAGGCCATCGATCCCGAGGGCCTGCCGTTCACCCCCGATAAGATTGAGCTCGCCGCGGACGGCACCGTACTGCTATTCAGCAAGCAGCATTCGAGTGTCTTCCGATTCGACCCCATAACGCAGACCTGGGGAGATACCATTCCGCTGATCGGCTCGCCGCTGTATATGGCTTACTCGGCGGTCAACCAGAAGATCTATGTCGCGTACGATACCGGCCTGATCCGGCAGATCGACCTTGCGTCCCAGACGCTTGAAGACACCCCGTTTGCGACCTTGCCGTCGCGGCCGCTCGGGTTGGCGACGGCTGGCGAGTTCATTTTCAGCGCGGATGACTCGGGAGCGTGGGAAAGTCACTACACTTTCGCCCCAGACGGCGCCCAGATCAGCGCCGTCGATTGGAACTACGGCGCTCTCCAATACACGTGGAGCCCTGCGAACCGAAAGATGTACTTCTTCCGTGACGGCACTAGCCCTAACGACATCTTATGGGAGGAGATTGGGGCCAACGGCGCGATCGGGACGCAGCTGGATTCACCGCTTCACAGCAGTGCTGGCTTTACCTACCCGATCCGCGTGTCGCCCGACGGCGGCGTCGTCATCCTCGGCTCCGGCGTCATTCACGACGCCGGCAGCCTGGCTCGCCTTCCGCAAGCACTCGGCAACTCGGTCACCGACGTCGCATGGCTGGGCAGCAATACTCACACAATACGGACCATCGGGGGCGTGGCGCAGCTGCAAACATGGGCAGGGACGAACTGGGGCCAGAGTGATGTGGCCCAGCTGCCCGGTACGGCAGTTTCGCTGACGACCGTCGGTGACAACCGCATGCTTGCCATCACACGTGGCAGCAACGGCGTGCCGCAGATGATGATTGTCGATGGCGCTCTCAATATCGTGCCGCGCCCGATACCAGTCGCCATTGCGGGCAACGACGTCCGCGTTGACCTCGGTTTTTCGACGACGCTCAACGGGTCGGAGTCATTCGATCCAGACAACAGCCCAGGCGGCCTGTCTTACAGCTGGCGCCTCGTCGACGGACCCGGTGAGGGCCAATTCGGCGACGCTGACGCTGCGATCACTTCGTTTTCGGCCGCGGTCGCGGGCGATTATGTTATGGAGTTGACGGTGAGCGATGGCCAGTACGAATCGACCGACACGGTGATCGTTACCTACCGGCTGAACCTCCCGCCTGTCGTCGACACAACCGGTTCGGACACAGCCGGCGTCGCGGCACGCGGACCGGTTTCTCTGACGTCGGGTCAGTCGACTGACCCGAACGGCGACTCCCTCACGTTCCAATGGGAGCTAATCGCGGCGCCTGCGGGAGCGAACTGGACACTCACCGCGTCGACTGGACCGAACGCGTCGCTTTTGACCAATACGCCGGGCGAGTACGAAGTGCGAGTGACCGCGAGTGATGGATCGCTTGAAGCCAGCGACGTGATCACGGTCACGTTCGCGGCAAACCAAGCGCCCACCGCGGACGCTTCGCTCAGCGACTTGACGGGCGTTGCGGGCCGGCACGCCGCCGACCTGGACGCCCGCGCGAGCACCGATCCAGAGGGCGACTCGCTGATATACCGCTGGGAGATAATCTCCGGCCCCAACTTGCCGGCCGCATCGATTACAGGCGCGACAACAGCGAGAGCAACTTTTCGGTCGACGGTTGCCGGCGTGTATCAAGTGCGCCTGACAGTCAACGACGGCCTCGCCACAGATGCGACCGTCGTGGATGTGACCATCGCGGAGAATCAATCGCCGATCGCGGACGCCTCCCGCTCAGTTACGGAGATCATCTTTGGCGCGGGAACCGTCCGACTCGACGGCTCGGCCAGCAGCGACCCAGACGACACGTCCTTGAACTATAGCTGGCGCGTTGTGGCGAGTTCGAATAATTCCACGCCGTCGATCTCGTCCTCCCAATCCTCAGTGGCTTTCCTCAACCCAATGCAACCCGGACTTTACGCCGTCGAGCTGACGGTAAGCGACGGGGCTTCCTCGGACCAGGACTACGTCTTAATTACGGTAGTTGGCAACCAGGTTCCGCAGGCAGACGCCTCTGCCTCGGATGCGGTCGTTGTACAAGGAAACTATCCGCGCCTTGATGCATCAAACAGTTTCGACCCCGACGGCGACGAACTCACCTACGATTGGACGGTCGTCGCCAGTTCTGCGGGTACTCTGCCGGAGATCGCCGAGCCCAGCGCCGCACACACCCATCTTCTGGTGTCCGATGTGGGCAGCTATGCGGTCCGGCTCACCGTCGATGACGGGACCTCGACTGCAAGTGACTTCGTTATCGTCACGGTCCGCGAGCGATTCCACCATGCTTGGACCAGCGACTTTGATGGAAACGGCTGGGTTGATGCCTCTGATTACATCGTGTGGCGCAAGATGCAAGGTACGCAGGTAGCCGCTTACACCTCCGCGGACTCAACCGGTGATGGGTGGATTAACTCGTCCGACTATGCGATGTGGCGATCGAATTTCGGATCGAACCCCGGGGCTGATATGGCGGCCGCAGCGGGGCAGGCTGCCGGTGTTGGGACCGCGAGCGCGAGCCCGTTGCAGGTTTCAGGTCCGAACTCGGGACAGTCACCTGAGGCTGCTGATTCTGCCATCACAGCCATTTACGCCGATAGCGAACTAGCGCACACGGCAGATCGTCAACCAAATGGCTTCCGCCCTGGTTTGAGAACGCGAATGCATCATCCGGCGCCAACAGCAAGACACGGGGAGCTGCTTCTTCTAACTAATGAGCGGGCGATAGAGAAAGTATTGATCGACGATCGCCCGCATGTGGTTAATCTGGATGCGGCTTCTGAGCGACAGCGAGAGCTCGAACCGATCGAGGGGCTCGAAATCGCATTTGGCATGATCTAGGCTGATCCATTCGTGCGATCGGTCGATGCGACCAATTCATTATGCATCGTGGATGAAGTGCCCGGTCACGGGGCATCGACGGGATCCAAAATCCGAGAATTTTTTGGAATATTGCACGAACCAATCGCCGATTGGACACTCTTATAGTAGTCAATCGAAACGTTTGCCCCGGGATGGGGTATAGTAGTGTAGAGGAAGACTCAAATGATGCACTCAGGACCAAGCTTCATACGCTTATCGCTGACGGCGCTGCCATGCCCCCAGACATTTGCCCAATGGGCGAATGAACGGCAGGGTTACGCGCCCGCATGCGAAAAAAATAGGCGATTATGACACTTGGTCTAACTCTTTGATGAGCCAACAAGGCCTGGTGTCAGAAAGATGCCGGGCCTTTTTCTTTGGCTTTCCTGCCGATCGAAGAGGCCGACCCGGACGAAAACTTTGGGC
>DASXWB010000395.1:0-2339 GCA_036503915.1 Lacipirellulaceae bacterium
GCGGCGGCATCCGGCCGGTGCCATTGGTGATCACGTCGAAGAAGTGTCCGATCGGCGCTTGTCTCAAGCGCTCTTGATGGTAGGTCGGCGGCGCCGGAAACCCGCGCTGCACCACCATGCCCACCAGCCGCGCATACTGCGGATCGCCGCCGATACCCCCGCCGATCTGCCCGTGGCAATGCGAACAAAAGATCGTGTAGCGCTCCTGCCCGCGCGCAAGCAGCTCGTTCATCGAGCGGCCCGCGAGCGCTGTAGCGGGAAGCTCCACGACGAGCTGACTATTCTCTTTACCGATGGAAAACGCCTCATCAAGCGGCAGTTGCCCGCGTGCAATCGTGCCAGGCACCGGCGCCCGCGACATGAGCATTTCGCGATACGCCGCGTTCGCTTCCAGCGGATCGTAGCGAGGCTGGTCCGACATCTCTTGAATGCAACCGGTGAGCAAAACGACCGACAAAAGGGGCACCTTATTGCGGCACATCGGTGACCTCCACCGGCCCGAGCCGCTCAAGAAGCTGTCGCGACGACAGGGGATGAAACATCGGGTCACGCGCCAGGATGCACAAGAAAAACCGGTCCTGCGACGCCCGATCAAATCGCGGGATACCAAACAGCGGGTGGTGCGGGCGCGGCAAGCCGTTCATCGCCAGCATGCCGAGCACCGCTGAAAGCGCCGCGACTAGCACGGTCATTTCGAAAATTACCGGCACGAACGACGGCCAGCTGTTCAGAGGGCGGCCGCCAACGTTCAGCGGATACGCGATGACGCTCGTGTAATACTGAAGCGCCCAGCCACTCACGCAGCCGATGATTCCCCCCACAAGCACAACAAGCGGCATCCGCGTGCGGCGAAAGCCAACCGCCTCGGCCAAGCCTTCCACAGGCATTGGCGAATACGCCTCGACGTCTCGGTACCCGGCCGCATGCACCTCGCGCGCCGCGGCGAGAAGCTCGTCTGCGTCGGCAAACTCGGCCAGCACTCCGAAATAATTCGCAGGTGCCGTCATGAGTGCTCCTGCGCGGATTCTTCAACCATTTCTCGCATCTCAAATATCGAGATCATCGGCAAGAAGCGGATGAACAAGAACATCAATGAAGCAAACAAACCGATCGTTCCTATGTATGTCGACCAATCCCAGAACGTCGGCCGGTACATGGCCCATGAGGACGGCAAGTAATCGCGGTGCAAGCTCACTACCACGATCACGAACCGCTCCAGCCACATGCCGACGTTGATCACTAGCGACAGCGCGAAGAGCGCAAACACATTCCGTCGCACGCTTGCGAACCATAGCGCCTGCGGGAGCACGATGTTGCAGGCGATCAATAGCCAAAAAATCGGAGCGTACGGCCCGCCCGCTCGATTCTCTAGTGAATACCACTCGGCTTCATGGCCGCTGTACCAGGCCGTAAACGTTTCGGTGAGATAGCCGTAGGCCACGATCAGTCCGCTGGCGAGCATCACCTTGCCCATGTTGTCCAGGTGCCGGTCGGTAATGAAATCGTGCAAACCGTATGCGGCCCGCAGCGGAATCGCGATGGTGAGCACCATCGCGAAACCGGAGTAAATGGCCCCGGCCACAAAATATGGAGGAAATACGGTGCTATGCCAGCCGGGAACAATCGCCGTGGCAAAGTCGAAGCTGACCACACTATGCACTGAGATTACCAGCGGCGTGGCCAGCGCAGCCAGCAGCACGTATGCATCCTGATAGCGCTTCCAATGCCGCGCCGAACCGCGCCAACCCATCGCCAGGATGCCGTAAGCGATTTGCGGAAACCGCCGCCGGGCACGATCGCGCAAGGTCGCCAGGTCGGGAATTAACCCGACGTACCAGAACAATAGCGACACGGTGGCGTACGTGCCGACGGCAAAAAAATCCCAAATGAGCGGGCTGCGGAACTGCGGCCAAACGCCCATCGTATTCGGGTACGGCGCCATCCAATAAAAGAACTGAGGCCGCCCCAGGTGAAGAAGCGGAAATAACGCCGCGCAGGCGACCGCGAACAGCGTCATCGCCTCGGCGAACCGGTTGATCGAGGTGCGCCACTCCTGCCGGAACAACAGCAAGATCGCCGAGATGAGCGTTCCGGCGTGTCCAATTCCCACCCACCACACGAAGTTGATAATGGCAAATCCCCAGGCCACGGGCACGTTGATGCCCCACACGCCGACACCGACCGCAAACAAATACGTCACCGACACGAGAAACAGCATCAGCCCGGCAAATGAAATAGCCAGCCCCCACACCCAACCCCAACGCAGCCCGCGCGCCAGCACGATCGACGAGATCTTATTCGTAACGCTGGCCATGCTATGGCCGCGTTCCAAGAATGGC
>DASXWB010000396.1:0-3056 GCA_036503915.1 Lacipirellulaceae bacterium
GTCTGGACCTCGATCTTCACCTATGCGACGGTGTTTGTCGCGTTTCCGCTCTTGTGCCTGCTGGCTTATGCTTGGGTGAGAGGCTGGATCTTCTAGCACGGAGCTAGGAGCAAGGAGCTGGGAGCAGTTGATTCTACTGGCTGGTGCTCTCGGCTGATGCCCACCGCTAGTGAAACGTAATGGCTAAATCGGAACCGAATCGCGATGAGCTGGCAGCTCGGCTTCAGCCGTTTCGCCAGGTACACCTGCTGCGGTTTTGGGATGAGCTGGATGCCGCGGGCCGATTGCAACTTGCTCGCCAGGTCGAGTCGATAGACTTCGAGCAATGCGCGAAGTTGTTTCAAGGTGGTGCTCAATCAAAGGATTGGGCAGCGCTGTCGCGACGTGCCGAACCGCCGCCGGCCATGCGGTTAACCGATCGAAAGCGAGGCGGGCGATTTAATTCCAGCGATGCCCGCAAGCGCGGCACGGAAGCACTCGCGAGCGGCAAGATCGGTGTCCTGTTAGTGGCGGGTGGGCAGGGCAGCCGGCTCGGGTTCGACCAGCCGAAGGGGTTGTTCCCCATTGGGCCGATATCGGGCGCATCGCTCTTGCAGATTCATTTTGAGAAAGCGCTCGCTTTGGCGCGTCGCCACTCGGTGCGCGTGCCAGTTTACATGATGACGAGCCCCGTCACGCACGAAGAGCAAACCGCGTTTCTTGAACGGTACAATCGGTTTGGCTTGCCGGCGGACGACTTGATTATTTTTTGCCAGGGGACAATGCCGGCCCTCGATGCGAAGACCGGCCAGCTGTTGCTGGCCGAGAAGGATGCCGTATTCCTAAGCCCCGATGGACACGGCGGCACTGTGGCGGCCTTAGCGCGCAGCGGCGCCATCGACGACATGCGGCGGCGAGGGATTGAGCATTTGTTTTATCTGCAGGTCGACAACCCGCTCACGCCCATCGGCGACGCGGAATTCATCGGCTACCACCTGCTGGCCGAGTCAGACCTCACGTCGATGGCCGTGGCCAAACAAACGCCGCAGGATCGTGTCGGCAACTTCGCGATGATCGACGGCCGCATGCATGTCATCGAATACAGCGACTTGCCGGACGATGTCGCCGAGAAGCGCGATGGCGGCGGGCTCGTATTTTGGGCCGGCAGCATCGCCGTTCACATGTTCCGCGTTGCTTTCCTGGAGAGGGCGCTTGCGCTCAAAGACGCCCTGCCGTTCCATATAGCGCGCAAGAAAGTGCCGTACATCGATGAGGCGGGTCGGCAAATTGAGCCCGAGGAGCCCAATGCACTGAAATTCGAGCGGTTTATTTTCGACCTGTTGCCGCACGCCAAAAACCCGCTCGTGGTTGAGTATGCGGAGGCGGATGTGTTTGCGCCGCTGAAAAACGCGCCCGGCGCGGAGCGTGACACGCCGGAGTACGTGCAGCGGTTCATGGTAGCGCAGCACAGGACTTGGCTGGAAGCTGCCGGCACACGCGTTGCCGAGAATGTGGCGGTGGAGATCAGCCCCCTGTGGGCGCTCGATGCGGAAGGCGTAGCGGCCCGACGTGACCGACCAAGAGTGATTGAGGACGAAACGTATTTGAATGGACCATGAGAAATTCTTTTGAACAGGAGGTCGCAGAAAAAGCAGAGTGGTTCGAAATCACAAAATCGAGCAACGTTGAACCGCACCTTCGTAGCGTTCAATTCCTTGTTGTGCTTGAGTTTATTCTTCTCTGCTGCCTCTGCGCCGTCCTGTTCCAATAAAAGGCGAGTTGTTCGCAATCTGATGTGGCGGTGAGGGGCATATGCAATATGAAGTCGAGCAAAAGCATCGCGTCGTCGATGTGGCTGGGCTCGAGGCTCAGTTAGCCGCTCGGGGGATCAGGCTGGAGCCGGCCATCATTCAGACCGATCGGTATTTCGCGCATCCTGCGCGCGATTTTGCAAAGACCGATGAGGCGCTGCGGATTCGCACCTGCAGCGGTAAAAGCCTTGTTACCTACAAAGGACCGAAGCTGGACGCCACGACGAAAACTCGGCGCGAGCTTGAGATGCCTCTCCACGCGGGCGACGCCGATGGAGCGCGGTTTGCCGAATTGCTGGCTGCCCTGGGTTTCAAACCTGTCGCCACAGTGCGAAAACAAAGAAGAGCGTTCAAGATCGACCATGGTGCTTACGCGGTAGAAGGCGCGCTGGACGACGTGGACGACGTTGGCACGTTCGTTGAACTGGAACTATCTGCCAGCGATCAGAATATCGAAGAGATCAAGCGCGTGATTGCAGAGCTTGCCGAAGAGCTGCGACTGGGCCCGTCGGAGCGGCGCAGCTATCTCGAATTGCTGCTGGAACAGGGTCTGCAACGTTCGAACTGAGCTTCTCCGCGCCCTGGCATTCTGACATACTTTCGCCCCGACTTCGGGGCATGTTGCCGGCTATTTGGTCGACTATCCAGCGCGAAAGGAAGTATGAAAATCTTCTTCTCCGTCGGTGAGCCCAGCGGCGATTTGCACGGCGCGAATCTGATTCGCGAGCTTCGGCGTCGCCGGCCGGATTGTGAGTTTGTCGGTTACGGCGGGCCGCGAATGGCTGCCGCCGGCTGTGCTCTTCATGCCGATCTCACAAAGCTTGCCGTGATGTGGTTCGCGCGCGTGCTGCTGAACATTCACAAGTTCTGGGATCTGGCCGGCTGGGCCGACCGATACTTCCGCCATCACCGCCCGGATGCGGTGGTGCTGATCGATTACCCGGGCTTCAACTGGTGGATCGCCCGGCGGGCCAAAGCACATGGGATTCCGGTGTTTTACTACGGGGCGCCCCAGCTCTGGGCCTGGGCCGGGTGGCGGATTCGAAAAATGCGGCGGTATGTGGACCACGTGCTCTGCAAGCTGCCATTCGAGGAGGCCTGGTATCGCGACCGCGGATGCCATGCGACTTACATCGGTCATCCCTATTTCGATCAGCTGCGGGCCGAACGGCTGGATAATGCCTTCGTTGAGCAGCAGCGGGTGTCGGGCCGGCCGCTTGTGGCAATTCTGCCCGGCTCGCGCACGCAGGAGGTGCAGAACAACTT